>NZ_JBICKE010000009.1:0-5969 GCF_043103865.1 Pseudomonas sp. yb_5 | reverse complement strand
CACAGGCAACAACAACCCTCACCCCCTGCGCGGGTTAAGCATCACCAAGGCCAACACCCCCGCCACAATCCCCCAGAACGCCGAACCAATCGAGAACAAGGTCAGCCCCGAAGCGGTCACCATGAAGGTGATCACCGCTGCCTCCCGCTCGCGCGCCTCGCTCATGGCCACGGTCAAACCGTTCATGATCGAGCCAAACAGCGCCAGTGCCGCGATCGACAGCACCAGCTCTTTCGGCAATGCCGCGAACAGTGCCGCCAAGGTGGCGCCGAACACCCCGGCAATGCCGTAGAAAATCCCGCACCACACCGCCGCGGTGTAGCGTTTGTTCGGGTCTTCATGGGCATGCGGCCCGGTGCAGATCGCCGCGCTGATCGCCGCCAGGTTGACCCCATGCGAGCCGAACGGCGCCAGCACCAGCGAGGCGAAGCCGGTGGCCGAAATCAGCGGCGAGGCCGGTACCTGGTAGCCGTCGGCACGCAGTACGGCCACGCCGGGCATGTTCTGCGAAGTCATGGCCACCACGAACAGCGGAATGCCGATGCTGATGGTTGCCGCCAGCGAGAAGCTTGGCGTGGTCCACACCGGCTTGGCCACTTCAAGGTGGAAGCCGCTGAAGTCCAGCAGGCCCAGCGCGCCGGACAATGCCGTGCCCACCAACAGTGCGGCAAGCACGCAATAGCGCGGCGACAGGCGTTTGACCAGCAGGTAGCTGAAGAACATGCCCAGTACCAGCAATGTGCGGTGCTGCGCGGCCACGAAGATTTCGCTGCCGATCTTGAACAGGATGCCCGCCAGCAGTGCCGAGGCCAGCGAGGCCGGAATGCGCTTGACCAGGCGCTCGAAGCTGCCGGTCAGGCCGCACGCCAGCACCAGCAAGGCACAGGTAATGTAGGCACCAATGGCCTCGCCATAGCTGACCCCACCCAGGCTGGTGATCAGCAGCGCCGCGCCGGGGGTGGACCAGGCGATGGTGATCGGTGTGCGGTAGCGTAGCGACAGGCCGATGCTGCACACCGCCATGCCGATCGACAGCGCCCAGATCCATGACGAAATCTGCGCGGTGGTCAGCCCGGCTGCCTGGCCGGCCTGGAACATCAGCACCAGCGAACTGGTATAGCCGGTGAGCATGGCAATGAAGCCGGCGACCACCGCCGACGGGGAGGTGTCTGCCAGGGGCCGCAGACGTGCGGAAGTGGCATCGGTCATGAACAAAATCCTTGTAAAGGTGTAAGCAGTTTTTTCAGACTACAGCGAGCAAGGTTGATCCTTGCCATACAGCGGCCATTGCTTTTAGCCGTACAGTCGCCACATATTGGGCGCAATTGCGAAACTGCTTTGCAGGGAGGGTCGATGTACAAGGTCTATGGCGACTACCAGTCGGGTAACTGTTACAAGGTCAAGCTGATGTTGAGCCTGCTGGGCCGGCCGTATGAATGGCACCCGGTGGACATTCTCAAGGGCGAGACCGAAACGCCCGAGTTTCTGGCGATGAACCCCAACGGCAAGGTACCGGTGCTGGAACTGGAAGACGGTAGTTACCTGTGGGAGTCCAACGCCATTCTCAACTTCCTGGCCGATGGCAGCGAGTTCCTGCCCAGCGAGCCGCGCCTGCGTACCCAGGTGTTGCAGTGGCAGTTCTTCGAGCAGTACAGCCACGAGCCGTATATTGCTGTGGCGCGGTTCATCCAGTTCTACCTGGGCCTGCCGGACGAGCGCCTGGACGAGTACCGCAAGTTGCACAAGGGCGGCTACAAGGCGTTGAGGGTGATGGAGCGACAGTTGCAGATGACGCCTTACCTGGTGGGTGAGCAGTACTCGATTGCCGATGTGGCGTTGTATGCCTACACCCATGTGGCGCAGCAGGGCGGGTTCGACCTGGCAGAGTACCCGGCGGTAAGGGCCTGGCTGGAGCGGGTCAGCAGCCACCCGCGGCATGTGCCGATGGTGGGTTGAAAACCGACCTGTTTTCCAGGCGCTTGCGCAATCCTTGTGGGAGCGGGCGTGCCCGCGAACACGGGCGTAGCCCGTGCCAACCACCGCGGTGCCTGCTTCGCGGGCTCGCCCGCTCCCACAAGGGATCTGCAGCGTCAGTCAGATGGCGGCAAACCGCTCATCCAGGTAAGCGATGATCGCCTTGGACTCGTACATCCAGGTCACCTTGCCGGCTTCTTCAATGCGCAGGCATGGCACTTTCACCCGGCCGCCACCTTCTTGCAGGGCCTGGCGGTGCACCGGGTCGTTCTTGGCGTCGCGCAGCGCCACCGGCACGTTCAACCGGTGCAGGGTGCGGCGGGTTTTGACGCAGAACGGGCAGGCGTGGAACTGGTACAGCGCCAGCCCCTTGGCCGCTTGCTCGATGCGGGCCTGGGCGGCGGCGTCGCGCTTGCGTTTGGCCGGGCGGCTGATCCAGTCACCGAACACGATGAGCTGGCCGAGGCCAACCCGCAGGGCTTTGACGATCATGGGCAACTCCTGAAATGCAAAAGCCGACCCTGAAGGGTCGGCTTGGGGCCAGCAACCAATCACTTGATCAGGCTGAGGAACTCGCTGCGGGTGGCGGCGTTATCGCGGAACTCACCCAGCATCACCGAGGTGATCATGGTCGAGTTCTGCTTCTCGACACCGCGCATCATCATGCACATGTGCTTGGCTTCGACCACCACGGCCACGCCCGCAGCACCGGTTACCTGCTGCACGGCTTCGGCGATCTGGCGGCTGAGGTTTTCCTGGATCTGCAGGCGGCGGGCATACATGTCGACGATACGTGCCACCTTCGACAGGCCCAGTACCTTGCCCTTTGGCAGGTAGGCAACGTGTGCCTTGCCAATGAACGGCAGCATGTGGTGTTCGCACATCGAATACAGTTCGATGTCCCGGACCAGCACCATTTCGCTGTTGTCAGAGCTGAACAAAGCGTTGTTGGTGACTTCTTCCAGTGTTTGCTCATAACCGCGGCAAAGGTACTTCATCGCCTTTGCAGCCCGCTTGGGCGTGTCGAGCAGGCCCTCACGGGAGACGTCCTCGCCAATCTGGCTGAGGATCTCGGTGTAGTTCTGTTCCAGGGACATGGATCTACCTGTGGGAAAAAATCGCAAAAACGAAGGGTACGGCGGTGAGGGCGGCGCTGCAAGCGCGGCGTTACTCGTCGCGGCCTTCGAGCATGGTTCGCTTCAGCATCACATACACCGCGCCAGTGCCGCCGTGGCGGGTACTGCACGAGGCAAAACCGAGCACTTGCGGGTGCTGGCGCAGCCAGGTGTTGACGTGGCTCTTGATCATCGGGCGCTTGCCGTCCAGGCGCGCGGCCTTGCCGTGGGTCACCCGCACGCAGCGGACCTCCAGTCTGGTGGCTTCGGCGATGAAGTCCCACAAGGTTTCGCGGGCCTTTTCCACCGTCATGCCGTGCAGGTCGAGGCTGCCCTCGAACGGAATCTGCCCCAGCTTCAGCTTGCGCAGCTGGCCTTCCTGTACGCCGTCGCGGCGCCACATCAGCTCGTCTTCGGCGCCTACGTCGATGACGAACTGGTCGGACATGCCATCGATGACCAAAGCCTTGTCACTGCGCACGGTTGCCGCCTGGCGCAGGCCGGCCAGCTTTTGGCGATCGGCCTTGGGCTTGCCGACTTCGGCACGATCGTGACGGATCGGTTTTACGCCGCGCACTTCGGCCTTGAACAGGGAAAAATCGTCGTCTTGCATGATGCCTCCACGTAGGCGGCGTAGTTTACGCGACTGTGGGGCCGTGTGCAGCCTGTGCGGGCCTCTTCGCGGGTGAACCCGCTCCTACAGGTACCCCGCCGCCTTCAGGCTCTGTGACATCCCTGCAGGAGCGGGTTTACCCGCGAAGAGGCCCGCACAGGTTACGCAAAACCATCAATCGTGCTTCTTCATCAGGTGCGGCGACAGGTTCAGCTCCCGCCCGCGGCGCAAGCGGATACGGCTGCGCCGCCAGAAACGCACGCCCAGCCACAGCAGCAACAAGCCAGCCACGGTGAGGATGCTGGACAGTGGCTTGTTGGTGTTGAGTTCCTGCAGGGCAGGGTAGTTGCCCAGCAGGCCGGCGACGCCGGCCATGGCCAGCAACACGCCCAGCGTCGCCAGCAGGGCCGACAGGCCGGCCGCCAGGCGGGCGCCCCAGTTACGCGGTTCGCGCGGGCGCAGGCGCTTGGCGTCGAAACTGCCTTTAAGCTTCATTCCGCTCTCCTCGGTGGATATCCGGAATTCGACCTGCTGCTGCCCATCGGGTTCCGCCCGGCTGCCGGGCGGTCCTGCAAGCCGCTCAGATCAGGCTGGCGGTGGGGGCCACGCAAGCGAAGTTGTCAGCCATCACGGCCATTTCGCACTGGTGAATCTGCGCGGCCGGAATGACGCCGTCCTTGAATGCCAGGTCGCGGGTGGCCGACGCGTCTTCTACCAGGGTGCACCGATAACCATAGTCCTTGGCGCGGCGAACGGTGGTGCTGACGCTGGAATGGCTCATGAAACCACAGACGATGAGGTCCAGGTGGCCCAGCTCCTGCAATGTTTCGTGCAGCTTGGTGTTCTTGAACGCGTTGGGCATGCGCTTTTCGATGACGATTTCACCTTCCAGCGGCTCCAGCCCCGGAATGAACTCACCAGCCGGCCCCTGGGGGTCGAAGCGGCCCCCGACAGTGCCCAGGTGGCGAACATGGATGATCGGACGGCCGCTTTTACGGGCGGCGTCGAGCAACCTGGCGATGTTGGCCACGGCCTCGTCCATGCCCGACAGCTTCAGGGGACCGTTGAGGTACTCCTTTTGTGCATCGATGATGATCAGGCTGGCGTGGCTCAGCTTGGCCGGCGGATAGTCGCGGCCAGTGAGGCGAAACATCGTGGTTGGAACGGACATCAAGGGCTCCTTGGATAGGGCTTTTGTATACCTATTCTCCCCTGCCTTGGCGCCAATGGGAATGGTTGACAACGCAAGCGGCATGGTTACTGGCTTGTGGCTAGCCTTTGGGCAAGGCAAAGGAACAAATGTGCGGGTGGGGCTGTTAGACTTTTGTCCGGTCTGAAAATAGGAGTACCCCGTGATCACATCCCGTCTGCGCACGCTGCGCGACTACATCCGCTGGGCGGTCAGCCGCTTCCACGAGCATGATCTGTTCTTCGGTCACGGTGCCGATAATGCCTGGGACGAGGCCCGCATGCTGGTGCTCGGTGCCGTGCACCTGCCATGGGAGGTGGCCGACAGCTACCTGGACTGCATGCTCGAGGACGACGAGCGGGTACGCCTTCAGCACCTGCTCAAGCGCCGTATCGAAGAGCGTGTACCGGCCGCCTACCTGCTGGGCGAGGCGTGGTTCTGCGGCATGTCGTTCATCGTCGACGAGCGGGTGCTGGTGCCGCGTTCGCCCATTGGCGAGCTGATCGAAAAACGTTTCGAGCCGTGGCTGGCCAGCGACCCGGCGCGCATTCTGGACCTGTGCACGGGGTCGGGTTGCATCGGCATCGTTGCTGCCGACGTTTTCCCCGAGGCCGAGGTGGTGTTGGCCGATCTGTCGTTCCAGGCTCTTGAAGTGGCCAACCAGAACATCGAACGCCATGGCCTGGACGGTCGCGTGTACACCGTGCAGGGCGATGGCTTTGGCGGTTTGCCGGGGCAGCGTTTCGACCTGATCCTGTCCAACCCGCCGTATGTCGATGCCGAAGACTTCGACGACATGCCGGCCGAGTACCACCATGAGCCCGAACTGGGCCTGGCCTGCGGCAGCGACGGCCTGGATCTGGTACGGCGGATGCTGGCCGAAGCGGCTGACCACCTGACCGAGAAGGGTTTGCTGATTGTCGAAGTGGGCAACAGCCAGGTGCATGTCGAGGCGTTGTACCCCGAGGTGGACTTTGCCTGGCTGGAATTCGAGCGTGGCGGGCACGGGGTGTTCATGCTCACTGCGGAGCAGTGCCGCCAGCATCAGGAACTGTTCAAGGCCCGCGTTTAGGCTATT
>NZ_JBICKE010000099.1:0-84332 GCF_043103865.1 Pseudomonas sp. yb_5 | reverse complement strand
GCGGCGCCTGGGCTATCGCGCGCTTAGAAGCAAAATCAAAAGCCGAAGCGAGAGCGAGAGCGAGAGCGAGAGCGAGAGCATCGGGATCTTGCCTTGTTTGGCTCAATGCCCCGCCGATGCCGGCCCCGCCTTGGCGGTAAAGGGCGGCTTGGCAAACCACACCAGCAGAATCAACCCGGCAAATACCCAGCTCATCAAGGTGAAATAATCCACCGTCGACATCATGTAAGCCTGCCCATTGAGTATCTGCTCCAACTGCGCGTAACTCTGCGGACTGGCGCCGCCCAACTGCTCAAGGGTATGCCGCGTCGCCGGATCGAACTGGCTGATGTGCTCGCTCAGGTAGGCATGGTGCTGGTCCGCCCGACGAATCCAGATCCAGGTAGTCAACGAAGCCGCAAAACTCCCGCCCAAGGTCCGCAGGAAAGTCGCCAGCCCCGAACCGTCGGCAATCTGGTGCGGCGGCAGGTCTGACAGCAGGATGCTCAAGGTCGGCATGAAGAACAACGCCACACCAATCCCCATGAACAACTGCACCAAGGCCACGTGCTGGAAGTCCACCTCGCTGGTGAAACCGGCACGCATGTAGCAACTGGTGCCGATCGCCAGGAACGCCAACCCAGCCAGCACCCGCAGGTCGAACCGGTGCGCATATTTGCCCACGAACGGCGACATGATCACCGGCAGCAAGCCGATCGGCGCCACCGCCAGGCCTGCCCAGGTCGCGGTATAGCCCATCTGCGTCTGCAACCACTGCGGCAGGATCAGGTTGATACCGAAGAACCCGGCATATCCCCCAACCAGCACGATAGTGCCAATGCGGAAGTTGCGGTGCACGAACAGCCGAAGGTTGACCACCGGGTGCCGGTCGGTCAGCTCCCAGATCACGAACACCGCCAGAAACACCACCGAAATCAGGCTGCCGACAATGATGAACGACGACTCGAACCAGTCCAGATCGTTACCCTTGTCCAGCACTACCTGCAAGGCACCGACGCCGATAATAAGGGTCAACAGGCCAATGTAATCCATCGGTTGGCGGCTGGTGATCACCGGGCGCGTGCGCATCTGCTGGCGCACCACCGCAGCAGCGAACAGGCCGATGGGCACGTTGATGAAGAAGATCCACGGCCAGCTGTAGCTATCGGTAATCCAGCCCCCCAGTATCGGCCCGGCAATCGGCGCCACCACCGTGACCATCGCCAGCAGCGCCAGTGCCATCCCCCGTTTTGCAGGGGGATAGACAGCAATCAGCAGGGTCTGGGTCATCGGGTAAAGCGGCCCGGCGACCACGCCCTGCAAGACGCGAAACCCGACCAGCTCGGGCATCGACTGGGCAATACCGCACAGGAACGACGCCAGCACGAACAGCAGCGTGGCCCAGATGAACAGCTTCACTTCACCAAAGCGCCGGCTCAGCCAGCCGGTCAGCGGCAAGGCGATAGCGTTGCTCACCGCGAACGAGGTGATGACCCAGGTGCCTTGCTCGTAGCTTACCCCCAGGTTGCCGGAGATGGTCGGCAGGGCCACGTTGGCGATGGTGGTGTCCAGCACCTGCATGAACGTCGCCAACGACAGACCGATGGTGGTCAGCAGCAGACTCGGCGGCGTGAACTGGGCAGCGGCGTTGTTGCTCATCGCTGCGCCGTCTTGCCGGTTGCGCTGTTTTCGTGAATCAGCCGGGCGATCAGGTTGTCGGCTTCGACCAGCTGGTGGTCATACACCTGGGTGGTGTAGCTGGCCTTCTGCGGTGGCTGCTGGGCCAGGGCCGGACCGCTCTGGTCATGCAGGTCGACTTCGACCACGGTGGACAGGCCGATACGGAGGGGGTGGTCCTTGAGCTGGTCGGGGCTGAGGTGGATGCGCACGGGTACTCGCTGAACAATCTTGATCCAGTTACCGGTGGCGTTCTGCGCCGGCAGCAAGGCAAAGGCGCTGCCGGTGCCCGCGCCAAGGCTGTCGACCGTGCCGCTGTACTTGACCTCGCTGCCATACAAATCAGCGGTGATTTCCACCGGCTGGCCGATGCGCATCTCACGCAGCTGGGTTTCCTTGAAGTTGGCATCGATCCACACCTGATCCAGCGGGATGACCGCCATGGTCGCGGTGCCCGGCTGCAGGCGCTGGCCCAACTGGACGGTACGCTTGGCGACGTAGCCGGTGACCGGCGCGACCAACGTGGTGCGGGCATGGTCGAGGTAGGCCTGGCGCAGGTCGGCAGCAGCAGCCATGACGTCGGGGTGCGAGGACACCACGGTGTCGTCGACCAGCGCACTGCTGGTGCTGAGCTGTTGGCGCGCGCTGTTGACGGCGGCCTGGGCAACGGTCAGGTCGTCGCGGGCATGGGACAGTTCTTCTGCGGCAATCGCACCGCTGTCAGCCAGCACCTTGCGCCGGTTGAAGTCTTGCTGCGCCTTGCGCAGTTCGGCCTGGCGCGTTTCCAGTTGAGCCTTTAGCGAGTCGACGTTGCTGTACAGCCCGCGCACCTGCCGCACGGTGCGTGCCAGCTTGGCTTCGGCGGACTGCAAGGCGACTTCGCTGTCGGCCGGGTCGAATTGCAGCAATACCTGGCCGGCGTGGACCAGGTCGCCGTCATCGGCCCCGATGCTGGTAACGGTGCCAGCGACTAGCGGGGTGATCTCCACCACGTTGCCGTTGACATAGGCATCGTCGGTGCTTTCGTGCCAACGCCCGACAATGCTGTACCAGGCCCAGGTGCCTGCCCCGGCAAGGATCAGCAGCAACAGCAGGCCAAGCAGCCAGGCCTTGCGCTTGCGTGACGGCTCAGGCGCGACGGAGGGAGTCGGGGTATCTGTAGGTGTGGCCATGACAATACCTTGGATAATTCGTTACAGGGTTCAACGGTCGCCGAAGCGGCGGATCGTCAGAGGGTCGCCAGCACCGAGCAGCACCTTGGCCAGCAGGCCTTCCAGGGTCTTGAGCTCCTCTGGTGCCAGCACGCCGCACAACTCGTTCATGGCGGCGGCGCCGATTTCCGGCAGGCGGTTGGCCAGGCGCTGGCCGTCGGCAGTGAGTGCCAGGCGCACTTGGCGACGGTCGTCGGCGCAGCGGTTGCGCACGATCAGCTCCTTCTGCTCGAGGCGGTCGAGCATGCGGGTCATCGAACCGCTGTCCAGGCCCAGGTACCGGCACAGCTCGGCCGGGGTATCCACCTGGTACTGGGTGACGATGATCAGCACTTTGAACTGCGCGGCGGTGACGCCCTCTGACTCCAGGTGCCAGTCAAGAATGCGGTCTTTGAGGATCGCTGCGCGGCCAAGCAACATGCCGATGGCGCAGGTCTGGAAGTTTTCGGGGGAAAAATGGGCCATCGTTGACTGCTCAGTTAAGTGTGTAGAAATATTACTGCCTAGGCAGTGAATGTCAAAGCTTTCATTAGCAAGCTATGAAATATTTCATGACTTCTGCCTGTCTCACCGGTCTCAGCAGGCGCGTATTGCGGCCCTTTGCTACACACAAGGCCGCGCCTGCAAGGGTGTGCGTAAAGGCGGCTAACGCGCTCGCAGGCCCAGCGCCTCCACCGCCCCGCAAGCAATCGCCATTCCCACCAGTTCTGCGAGGCTGCCCGCCTGCAACCGCTTCATCACCCGCCCCCGGTACAGGTCCACGGTCTTGACGCTGATGCCCAACTGCTCGGCAATTTCGCGGTTGTTCAACCCTTGGGCCAAGGGTACGAAGACGTCTCGCTCACGCGGCGTCAGGCCATCGATTCGCGCCTGCACCAAGGCCAGCGCCTGATCGCCCTGTCGCGCCAGCCCGGCGTGCTCCAGCGCAGCCTGAACGCTGTCGAGCAGCAACTGGTCGTTGTAGGGTTTTTCGATGAAGTCGCAGGCGCCGGCCTTGAACGCCCGCACCACGATCGGGACATCGGCATGACCGCTGACGAAGATCACCGGCACCATCAGGCCACGCTCACGCATCGCCTGCTGCACAGCCAACCCGCCCAAACCCGGCATGCGCACATCCAGCAAGACGCAAGCGGGCCCATCATCGATGCAGGCGTCGAGAAACGCCTGCCCGCTGGCGAACGGCAAGGCTTGCAGGCCCACCGACTGCAGCAGCCAGACCGTAGAGTCGCGCATCCCCTGGTCGTCATCGACCACATACACTTTTGCTTGCAACACCGCCTCCCCTTATTCCCTGCTGACCGCCAGCCGGCAGCACAGTACCAGACCGCCGTTGTCACCCGCCCGCGCCCACAGGCTGCCACCAAAGCCTTCGATCAGGCTGCGACTCATGCTCAAGCCCAAGCCCAGGCCGTCGGCCTTGCTGGTGGTAAACGGCGTAAAGATTTCATCCAGCCGCTCCGGCGCCACGCCCGGGCCCTGGTCGGCTACCTCAACCAGTACCCCATCGCCATCGCGCGCCGCGCAGAGCAGGATACGTGACGGCCGCTCCCCCTGCTGCTCGCGATTGGCATCGATGGCATTGCGCAGCAGGTTGAGCAGCACCTGCTCCAGCAGCACCCGGTCGGCATACACCAAGGGCAGTTGAGCGCTCATGCGAAGTTCCACCTGCACCTGGTCCCGCGCGGCTTCCCAGGCACACAGGCGCATGGCTTCGCCAGCCAGCTCGGCCACATCCAGCGCCTCCAGGCGGCGCGGCCCCTTGCGCAGGAAGGCACGCAGACGGCGGATCACTTCGGCGGCATGGGTGGCCTGCTCGCTGATACGCTGCAGGCCCTGGCCTACCCGCTCGCGAGCCTGGGGGTCACGGTCCAGGCCCTGCAGATAACGCTGACTGGCGTTGGCATAGTTGACCACGGCGGCCAGTGGCTGGTTGATCTCGTGGGCGATACCCGAGGCCAGCTCGCCCAGGGTAGCGAGGCGGGCACTGTGCGCCAGGCTTTCCTGCGCTTCGATGCGCAAGGTGATGTCGCGGGACACGCTGACCACCTCCACCACCGCGCCGGTGTAAGTCTCACGGATCGCCCGGCTGGCGATTTCGAACCAACGGTAGCCACCTGTCGCCTGGCGCACCCGGCAAGTCATCGTGTGGTAGCCGTCCTGGTCCAGCGCGGCAGCGGCCTGACGCAGCACCTGACGCCGTTCGCGCGGATGCAGCAGGGTATGTACAGGCATGCCACGCAGCTGCTCGGGCCACAGGCCGAGCAGGCGGTAGGCTGCCGGTGAGGCATCGAGAAAGCGGCCATCGGGGCTGTGCCGGGAAATCAGGTCGGTGGTGTTTTCGATGATCAGCCGATACAGGCGCCGGGCGCGGCTGGCTTCGCGTGCGCCATGGCGCTCTTCACTGGCATCGCGGCAGCGGCCCAGCACCTGCTGGTCCTGGTTGTCCGGCATGAACGTCCACAACACGATGCGTTCGCCGACCTGCACCTCGACATCGCTGATCGCCCGATGCTGGCGCAAACAGGCACGTACCAGTGCAGCGCAATTGGCCGGCAGCCAGCGAGCCAGCTCAGGCCCTTCGGCGACCCAGGCCTGCAGTGCCGGGTTGAGTGCCAGCGGGCTTGCATCACTGGCCAGCAACAGACTGGGTTGTGGGTCGTTGGTGAGCAAGGGGTAAGCAGTGTCATCCACAGTAGGCGGCCTGTTTTTTATAGTAGTTTTACTATATTGCTATAGTCGATATTCCTAATACCATAGCGACTCGCGTAAAACTGCGACAGAGGGGGCGGCCCACCGTCCGCCCCCACTGCACCCTGAACAGAGCTAACAATCAGCCATCGGGGGTCAGGTGCACAGGCTGCGTCTGCCTCCCTTACAGGATTACCGCATGTCGATCTATGCCCAGGGCCTGATGCCCGCTGCCGTCAACCATGTCGCCCTCACCCCGCTGAGCTTCATCGAACGCACCGCTGCCGTTTACGGCAACTACCCGGCCGTCATCCACGGCGCCATCCGCCGCAACTGGCAAGAAACCTACCAACGCTGTCGGCGCCTGGCCAGCGCCCTGGCCGGCCGTGGCATTGGCCGCGGCGACACCGTGGCAGTGATGCTGCCCAACACCCCGACCATGCTCGAGGCGCACTTCGGCGTACCCATGACTGGTGCCGTGCTCAATACCCTGAACGTGCGCCTGGATGCCGAGGCCATCGCCTTCATGCTGCAGCATGGCGAGGCCAAGGTGCTGATCACCGACCGCGAGTTCCATGCAGTCATCGAAGGTGCACTGGCACTGCTTGAACACCCGCCGCTGGTGGTTGATGTAGATGACCCGGAGTACGGCGAAGGCCGCGCGGTCAGCGAGCTGGACTATGAGGCACTGCTCAACGAAGGCGACCCGGAATTTGCCTGGGAATGGCCCGATGACGAGTGGCAGGCCATTTCGCTGAACTACACCTCTGGCACCACCGGCAACCCCAAGGGCGTGGTCTACCACCACCGTGGCGCCTACCTGAACGCACTGGGCAACCAGATGACCTGGGCCATGGGCCACCGCCCGGTGTACCTGTGGACGTTGCCGATGTTCCACTGCAACGGCTGGTGCTACCCCTGGACCATCACCGCCCTGGCCGGCACCCATGTGTTCCTGCGCCGGGTCGACCCGCAGAAAATCCTGACCCTGATCCGCGAGCACAAAGTCAGCCACCTGTGCGGTGCACCGATCGTGCTCAACGCGCTGGTCAACATGCCCGAGGCGGCCAAGGCAGCCATCGAGCACCCGGTGCAGGCCATGGTCGCCGGCGCCGCACCACCGGCCAAGGTCATCGGCGCCGTGGAGCAAATGGGCATCAAGGTCACGCACACCTATGGCCTGACCGAGGTCTACGGCCCGGTGACCGTGTGTGCCTGGCATGACGAATGGGATGCGCTTTCGCTGGAAGAGCGTGCCCGGATCAAGTCTCGCCAAGGCGTGCGCTACCCGACCCTCGACGGCCTGATGGTGGCCGACCCGCAAACCCTTCAGCCGGTGCCCCGCGACGGCGATACCCTGGGCGAGATCTTCATGCGCGGCAACACGGTGATGAAGGGCTACCTGAAAAACCCTGAAGCCACCGCCGAAGCCTTCCGTGGCGGCTGGTTCCACACCGGCGACCTGGCCGTGTGGCATGCCGACGGCTATATCGAGATCAAGGACCGGCTCAAGGACATCATCATTTCCGGTGGCGAGAACATCTCCACCATCGAGGTCGAGGACGCCCTGTACAAGCACCCGGCAGTGCTGGAAGCCGCCGTGGTGGCACGCCCGGATGAAAAATGGGGGGAAACCCCGTGCGCCTTCGTCGCCCTGAAGCCGGGCCGGGAGGACACCCGTGAAGCCGACATCACCAGTTGGTGCCGCGAACACCTGGCCGGGTTCAAGGTGCCGAAGACCGTGGTGTTCGGCGAGCTGCCCAAGACCTCGACCGGCAAGATCCAGAAATACGTGCTGCGCGACCGGGCCAAGGCGCTCTGATGCCGTAGTCGTTCCCCCTTCAGGCGCGCAGCACTAGGCTGCGCCTGAGGGTTCAGCGCACGCCCAACCATCCCCCACTATTGCAAGAGCTGCCGATGACCACCTTTTCCGCCCCCCTGCGCGACATGCGCTTTGTCCTACATGACGTGCTCAACGCTTCGAGCCTGTGGGCCCGCCTGCCCGCCCTGGCCGAACGCATCGATGCCGATACTGCCGACGCCATTCTCGAGGAAGCATCCAAAGTCACCGGCCAGCTGATTGCCCCGCTCAGCCGCAACGGTGACGAGCAAGGTGTGTGCTTCGACGCAGGCCAGGTCACCACCCCTGATGGCTTCCGCGAGGCCTGGAACACCTACCGCGAAGGTGGCTGGGTCGGCTTGGGCGGCAACCCGGAACACGGCGGCATGGGCATGCCAAAGATGCTCGGCGTGCTGTTCGAAGAGATGCTCTACGCCGCTGACTGCAGCTTCAGCCTGTATTCGGCATTGAGCGCCGGCAGTTGCCTGGCGATCGATGCCCACGCCAGTGAAACGCTCAAGGCCACCTACCTGCCACCACTGTACGAAGGCCGCTGGGCCGGCACCATGTGCCTGACCGAACCCCATGCCGGCACTGACCTGGGGCTGATCCGCACCCGCGCCGAGCCCCAGGCCGATGGCAGCGTGCGCATCAGTGGCAGCAAGATCTTCATTACCGGCGGCGAACAGGACCTGACCGAGAACATCGTCCACCTGGTGCTGGCCAAACTGCCGGATGCGCCCGCCGGTGCCAAAGGTATATCGCTGTACCTGGTACCGAAATTCCTGGTCGAGGCCGATGGCAGTCTGGGCGCGCGCAACGCTGTCCATTGTGGCTCGATCGAACACAAGATGGGCATCAAGGCCTCGGCGACCTGTGTCATGAACTTTGATGGTGCCATCGGTTACCTGGTGGGCGAGCCGAACAAGGGCCTGGCAGCGATGTTCACCATGATGAACTACGAGCGCCTGTCCATCGGCATACAGGGCATCGGTTGTGCCGAAGCCTCCTACCAGAGCGCCGCCCGCTACGCCAACGAGCGCCTGCAGAGCCGCGCAGCGACTGGCCCGCGGGCACACGACAAGGCGGCCGACCCGATCATCCACCATGGCGATGTCCGGCGCATGCTGCTGACCATGCGCACCCTCACCGAAGCGGGTCGGGCGTTCGCCGTGTACGTTGGCCAGCAACTGGACGTGGCACGCTATGCCGAGGACGCCGGCGAGCGCGAGCATGCCCAGCGCCTGGTGGCACTGCTGACGCCGGTGGCCAAGGCATTCTTCACTGATAACGGCCTGGAAAGCTGCGTGCTTGGGCAGCAGGTGTATGGCGGTCATGGCTACATCCGCGAATGGGGCCAGGAACAACGCGTGCGAGACGTGCGCATTGCGCAGATCTATGAAGGCACCAACGGCATCCAGGCCCTTGATCTGCTGGGGCGCAAGGTGCTGGCCGACGGTGGTCAGGCGTTGGCCAGCTTTGCCAGCGAAGTGCGAGCCTTCAGTGTGGATGCGCCCTTGCACCGCGAGGCCCTGCAGGCGAGCCTGACGCGGCTGGAGGCCACCAGCAACTGGCTGCGGAAGCAGGCTGGCGAGGATGCCAACCTGGTCAGTGCGGTGGCGGTTGAATACCTGCAGCTGTTCGGGCTGACCGCATATGCGTACATGTGGGCGCGGATGGCGGCGGTGGCGCTGGCCAAACGTGATGAGGATGATGCGTTTCATGGCGCGAAGCTTGCGTGTGCGGCGTTCTACTTCCAGCGGGTCTTGCCGCGGGGGTTGGGGCTGGAGGCGAGTATTCGGGCCGGCAGTGGCAGCCTTTATGGACTAGAGGCCGCACAGTTCTGACCGGTGTGTCACTGACGCGCTTGTTGCAAGGGGTGCCGTGTGCTGCGAAGAGTCCGGTACAGGATTGCGAAGGGTCTCTTCGCAGCATCAGGCTACCCCTGCAGAAACGATTGCAGACAACGCCATGCGCCCGCGAAGGGTTCTCAAACGCTGAAAAACCATGGCTAATCCGACGAAAAACCGGCACAACTGATAGTCATTCGCCATTACATTGGTTCTCGGGAGCCCTCCCGCAAGGGTAGAATGCGCAAAACCCGGAGCCACAATGAACCACGACCGCCTCAATCCCAACCCAGACGATGCCATCACCGACGCCGCAGCGCATTGGTGCATGCGCCTGCACGCCGAAGATTGCACGCAGGCCGAGCGTGACGTATTCGCTGACTGGTTGGCGGCCGACCCGCGGCATGCCGAAGAGTACCAGGCGATGCTGGAAATCTGGCAAACCGCCGACCTGCTGCCGCGCAGCGCCACCGTCATCGACTTCAACCCACCCGCCAGACACGCCGCCCGCCCTCGCAACTGGCGGCCGCTGGCATCTGCTGCGGCCATCGCCCTGGCAGTGCTGCCGCTGGCCGGGTGGATGGGGTGGGAACAGGGCTGGTTGCCCAACCACTACCAGCACGTTGAAACCGGTGACGGCATGCAGACCGTGGAGCTCAGCGACGGCAGCACGGTACAGCTCAACCTGCACACCGAGCTCACCTTCCTCAACTACAAGGACCAGCGCCGGGTCACACTCAAGCGCGGCGAAGCGTTCTTCAAGGTGCACCACGACAGCAGCCACCCGTTCATCGTGCGTGCCGGCAGTGGCCAGACCCGGGTCACCGGCACCCAGTTCAACGTGTGGAAGTACCAAGACCAGGTGAAGGTCACCCTGGTGGAAGGTTCAGTGCTGGTGTCCAGTGAGGGCAGTGCCGGTGGCTACCGCCTTGGCCCTGGCATGCAGGCCAGCTACCACAAGGGCGACTTCGAGCCGCAGCTGGAGCAAAGCGACGACTATGGCAACAGCCTGGCATGGCGCAGCGGCAAGCTGGTGCTCGACAACCTGAGCCTGGAACAGGCGCTGCCGGTGATCAACCGCTACCTCGACGCCCCGCTGCTACTGGCCGATGCCAGCACCGGCCGCATCCGCATCAGCGGCATCTACAACACCCGTGAAGTGGGGCGTCTGGTCAACAACCTGCCCAAAGTCCTACCGGTCTACCTGACCCGCAGCAAGGACGGCAGCACCGTGCTCAATCGCATCTCGCCGCCGCCCGACAAGGGCTGACGCCCTCCCCGCCTTACAAGGTCATCGCTGCCAACCAGCCGAACGCCATCAACGGCAAGTTGTAATGGATGAAGGTCGGCACCACGGTGTCCCAGATGTGGTGATGCTGGCCATCCACGTTCAGGCCCGAGGTCGGGCCCAGGGTCGAGTCAGAGGCCGGCGACCCGGCATCGCCCAACGCACCGGCGGTACCGATGATGCACACCGTGGCCAACGGGTCGAAGCCCAGTTGCACGCACAGCGGCACGAAGATCGCGGCCAGGATCGGCACGGTGGAGAACGACGAGCCGATCCCCATCGTCACCAGAAGACCTACCAGCAGCATCAGCAAGGCACCGATGCCCTTGCTGTGGTCGATCCACTGCGCCGAGGTTTCCACCAGGCTCATCACCTCACCGGTGGCCTTCATGACCTCGGCAAAGCCGGACGCGGTAATCATGATGAAGCCGATCATGGCCATCATCTTCATGCCTTCGGTAAACAGGTCGTCGGTATCTTTCCACTTGACGATGCCCGACAGCGAGAAGATCAGGAAACCGACCATGGCGCCGATGATCATCGAGTCCAGCAACAGCTGAACGATGAAGGCTGAAGCGATCGCCAGCCCGGCCACCAGCAAGGTCAGCGGGTTGTACTGCACGCTCACCTGCTCCACCTGCTGGATGCGCGTCAGGTCGTAGTCACGCTTCTTGCGGTAGCTGATGAACACCGCCACCAGAAGGCCGACGAGCATGCCGGCGGCCGGGATGGCCATGGCGTGGGTGACGTTGACGCCGCTCACATCGACACCTGCGCGGGCAACGTTGGCCAGCAGGATCTCGTTGAGGAAGATATTGCCGAAGCCCGCCGGCAGGAACATGTACGGGGTGATCAGGCCAAAGGTGATCACACAGGCGATCAGCCGGCGGTCGATGCGCAGGCGCGTGAGCACGTACAACAGAGGCGGCACCAGCAGCGGGATGAAGGCAATGTGGATGGGCAGGATGTTCTGGGACGACACGGCCACCACCAGCATCAGGCCGATCATCAGCCATTTGAGCTTGCCGCCACTGGCGTCGCCCCGCCGATCGATCATGGCCAGGGCGCGGTCGGCCAGCGCATGGGCCAGGCCAGACTTGGCAATCGCCACGGCAAAGGCACCCAGCAGTGCATAGGACAAAGCCACCGTGGCACCACCACCGAGGCCACCGTTGAAGGCCTTGAGCGTGCCTTCGATGCCCAGGCCGCCCACCAGCCCACCGACCAGGGCGCCGATGATCAGGGCGATGACCACGTGCACGCGGGACAGGCTGAGTATCAGCATGATGCCGACCGCGGCGATCACTGCATTCATGGTTGGCTTACCTCATTACGACAGAAAAAAGCGCGAACTCTGAAGCAGTAGGCGGCAGATGTCAAAAGCGCCTTGATACGGCGCGTTAACTGACGGTCGAATTTAAATTGAATGTTTGAATAAAGAAAAAACGGCTTGAGCCGATACCGTGAGAGGCAGCGAGGTGCCTGGCTGGAGCGCTTTGGCACCTCCCGGCCCCACCGCAGATGAAGCCATAACCCTTACTGCCAAAAAAGGGATCCGCCCCCATGCCTTTGCGACAACTCTCCATCCAGTGGAAGATCACCCTGCTCGCCGGTCTCTGTCTGGCCGCTATCGTCACCTTGCTCGTCGGCCTGTCGCTGTACCGCATGGATCACAGTTCGGACCTGGTCAAGGCCAGCAGCATGCAGATGCTGACCGAGGCGGCGCAGTCGCGTATCGAGTCACAAGGTGAAGTGCAAGCGCTGAACATCCGCCGCCAGTTCATGGATGCCTACCAGTACGGCGCCGGCTTCGCCCGCCAGGTGCTGTTCCTGCGTGAGCAGGCCGAAAAGCGCTTTCTCGATGCCTTCGACCTGCGTGAGGACATGACCCGCCAGGTGCGCGCCGCACTGCAAGCCAACCCCGACCTGCTCGGCCTGTCACTGGTGTTCGAGCCCAATGCCCTGGACGACAAGGACAGCCTGTTTGCCGGCAAGGCAGAATTGGGCAGCAACGAAACCGGGCGCTTTGCCCTGTACTGGTCGCAGCCACGCGCAGGCCAGCTGACCTCGATGGCCCTGCCCGAACATGACATGGCCAACACCGAGATCGGCCCCAGCGGCCAGCCGGCCAACACCTGGTGGGTGTGCCCTCGCACATCCGGCAAGGTGTGTGTGGTGGAGCCCTACTTCTACGACATCGACGGCCAGCAGGTACTGATGACCAGCATCGTGTTCCCGCTGGCGGTCAACGGCAAGATCATTGCCACCCTGTCCATCGACATCAACCTCAACAGCCTGCAGGCGCTGAGCCAGGAGGCCAGCCGCAGCCTCTACGAAGGCCGCACCACGGTCGGCATTCTCACCCCGGTCGGCCTGCTGGCAGGCTACAGCGCCGATGCCAGCAAGCTGGCCCAGCGCTTCGACCAGGTAGACCCGGCCAAAGGCGCCGAGCTGGTGCGCAAGCTGGCCGATGGCAAACTGACCATCCTCCACGACCGCCAGCGCTTGAAGGTGCTGGCGGCATTCCGGCCAATCCCGGACGCCCAGCCCTGGGGCGTGTTGCTGGATGTGCCGGAAAACGCCCTGACCGGGCCGGCCGAAACCCTGAAGCAGGAACTTGACGCGCTCAACACCAGTGGCACCCTGCTGGAACTGAGCCTGGGCCTGGCGGCAGCCATTGCCGGCCTGCTGCTGGTCTGGCTGATGGCTCGCGGCGTTACCCGGCCGATCCTTGGCGTGGCCGCCATGCTCAAGGACATTGCCAGCGGCGAAGGCGACCTGACCCGTCGCCTGACCTACCAGAAGCAGGACGAACTGGGCGAACTGGCCGGCTGGTTCAACCGCTTCCTCGACAAGCTTCAGCCAACCATCGCCGAGGTCAAAAGCTCGGTGCAGGCCGCCCGAGGCACGGCCGACCAATCCTCGGCGATTGCCACTGAAACCAGCGCCGGCATGGAACAGCAGTACCGCCAGGTCGACCAGGTGGCCACCGCCTCGCATGAAATGAGCGCCACCGCCCAGGACGTTGCCCGCAGCGCCGCCCAGGCTGCACAGGCTGCACGCGATGCCGACCAGGCCACCCGCGAGGGCTTGGCGGTAATCGACCGCACCACCAGCAGCATCGGTGCCTTGGCCGCCAACATGAGCGACACCATGGCCGAAATAGAAGGCCTGGCGCAGAACAGCGAGAAGATCGGCTCGGTACTGGAAGTGATCCGCTCGATCGCCGAGCAGACCAACCTGCTGGCGCTCAACGCTGCCATCGAAGCTGCCCGCGCCGGTGAGGCCGGCCGTGGCTTTGCCGTGGTCGCCGATGAGGTGCGCAACCTGGCCCAGCGCACTCAGGAGTCGGTGGAAGAAACCCGTCAGGTCATCGAAGCACTGCAGAACGGCACCCGCGAAGTGGTCGGCGCCATGGACCACAGCCACCGCCAGGCCCAAGGTGGCGTGGAGCAGGTAGGCCAAGCCGTCACGGCATTGCAGCGCATAGGCCAGGCAGTGACGGTGATCACCGACATGAACCTGCAGATTGCCTCTGCCGCCGAGGAGCAAAGCGCGGTAGCCGAGGAAATCAACAGCAACGTGGCGACCATTCGTGACGTCACTGAATCCCTGTCAGGCCAGGCCAACGAGTCGGCGCGGGTCAGCCAGTCGCTGAACAGCCTGGCCAACCAGCAGCAAGCGCTGATGGACCAGTTCCGCGTCTGAAGCAAACGGGGCCACGCCAGTGGCCCTGAAACCGACAAAACCTCGTCGTCTACACTTGCCCCCACCGCCAAGGGGTGCGAACGACGAGGTTTACATGAAGCGAATTCCAGCGCTGCTGGCCGGGCTGCTGTTGACGGTGGGCCTGGCCAGCACGGACAGCGCCGCATCGGCAGAACAGCCTGCACCTATCCATTTTGGTGCCATCGGCTGGGAAAGCGGCGCCCTCACCACCGAGATCCTGCGCCTGATCGTGGAGCGCGGCTACGGCTACCGCACAGACACCCTGCCTGGCAGCACGGTCAGCATGGAGGTGGCCCTGGCGCGCAATGACCTGCAAGTGATCGCCGAGGAATGGGCCGGGCGCAGCCCTGCCTGGGTCAAGGCCGAACAGGCCGGCCAGGTGTTCGCACTGGGCGATACGGTCAAGCATGCAGAGGAAGGTTGGTGGGTACCGGCCTATGTGATCGAGGGTGATGCCGCTCGTAATCTGAAACCCGTGGCGCCTGAGCTGCACAGTGTCGAGGACCTCAAGCGTTACCCACAGGTATTTTCCGACCCCGAATCACCCGGTAAAGGGCGTTTTCTCAACAGCCCGAGCGGCTGGACGTCCGAAACCGTCAACAGCCAGAAGCTCAAGGCCTATGGCCTGGATGGCCTCTACAGCAACTTCCGCAGTGGCTCCGGCGCCGCGATGGACGCCGAGATCGGTTCGGCAATCCGCCGTGGCAAACCCGTGCTGTTCTACTACTGGAACCCGACCCCGCTGATGGGGCGCTACAAGCTCATCCGGCTGGAAGAACCACCGTTCGATGCCCAGGCCTGGGCCACCCTCACCGACCCCGCCAACCCCAACCCGAAGGGCAGCCGCTCGCTGCCGGCAAAGTTGTCGATCGGCGTATCCAAAGCCTTTCGCGAAAACTACCCAGACCTGGTCAGCGTGTTCGAACAGGTAGACCTGCCCATCGATCGCCTGAACAAGGCCCTGGCCGTCATGAGCGAAAAACGCACGCCCGCGCGCGAAGCCGCCCTCACCTTCCTGCGCGATAACCGCGAGGTGTGGAAAGCCTGGCTGCCGGCGGACATCGCCGCCAAGGTCGAGGCCAGCCTGTGAGCGGCGGTTTCCCGCAGACCCTGCAGTTTTCCTTTGCCGACAGCATCAACCGCCTGGTCGACGGGTTGGTATTGAACTACGGCGACCACCTGCGCAGTTTTTCTGACCAGTTGCTGCAACTGCTGGTCGGCCTGGAGAACCTGTTGCGTCTGTTGCCTTGGTGGCTGTTGTTGTTGCTGGTGGGTCTGCTGGCCTGGCACGCCAGCCGCAGCCTGCTGCGCAGCGCCGTGCTGGTCGCGCTGCTGGCCCTGATCGGTATGCTCGGGCTCTGGGACAAGCTGCTGCAGACCCTGGCCCTGGTGCTGGTCAGTACCGGTTTGTGCGTACTGGTGGGTGTACCGCTGGGCATCCTGCTGGCCGCCCGGCCACTGGCCAGGCGGCTCCTGTTGCCGGTCCTCGATGTGATGCAGACGCTACCTGCGTTCGTTTACCTGATCCCGGTGCTGATGCTGTTTGGCCTGGGCAAGGTGCCTGCCGTGTTCGCCACGCTGATCTACGCCCTGCCGCCGCTGGTGCGGTTGACCGAACTGGGCTTGAGCCAGATCGACCCCTCGTTGTTGCAGGCCGCACACGGCCTTGGCGCCAGCCGCTGGCAGCGGTTGCGGCGCATCGCCCTGCCCCTGGCGCTACCAAGCATCATGGCCGGGCTCAACCAGTCGGTCATGATGGCCCTGTCGATGGTGGTGGTGGCGTCGATGATCGGCGCCCGTGGGTTGGGTGAGGATGTGTTGGCGGGGATCCAGACCTTGAATGTTGGCCAAGGGATGGAGGCCGGGCTGGCAATTGTCGCCCTGGCCATGGTGATCGACCGGATCAGCCAGGCCTATGGGCGCAGCAGTCGCTGAACCGTATCGCCAAGGCCTGGGAGCAGCCTTGTGCTGCGAGAGGGCCGGGCCTGACAATACGCCTCTGTCAGCTGAGAACCGGACCTCAACCGCATGTCCCTGAAAGCCCTGCGCACCTTGGTGACCATCGCCCGCCACGGCACCTTTGCCCGCGCCGCCGACCTGCTCAGCCTCACCCCCTCGGCGGTCAGCCTGCACATCAAAACCCTCGAAGACGAACTGAAGGTGGCCTTGTTCGACCGTAGCCGCAGGCAGGTGGTGCTGACCGAAGCCGGCCAGTTGGCGGTGGCCCGCGCCGAGAGCCTTCTGGCTGCCTATGACGAACTGGCCGATGCCCTGGCCAGCGGCCCAAGCCTGCGCGGCCGCTTGCGCCTGGGGGCGATCCACACGGTGCTGGCGCGGCGTTTGCCTAAAGCGCTGGTGTGGATCAAGGCCCACCACCCGCAGCTACACATCAGCGTGGCCTCAGGCATGTCGGCGGAGCTGGCGCGGCGCGTGGAAGACGGTGAGCTCGATGCCGCAATCACTACCGAACCGGTCAGCCCTTACCCGCAAAACCTGGACTTCACACCGCTGTTCGAGGACCGTTTCTGGGCCATTGCCAGCCCTGAGCTGGCCGGGTATAGCGTGCCGCAGTTGCTGGCCAGCCAGCCATTCCTGCGCTTCGACAAGCGTGCCTGGGCCGGCCGGCAGATCGAGCAGGAGCTACGCCGCCAGCATGTACAAGTGAGCGAACTGATGGAGCTGGACAGCCAGGAAGCCCTGGCGCGCATGGCGGTGATGGGCCTGGGCGTGGCGGTCATCCCCATGGCGGACGACGACCTGCAACGCTTGCCACCCGCCACCTGCCTGCCGTTTGGCGAGCCGCAGCTGACCCGGCGGGTGGTGTTGCTGGAGCATGAAAAAAGCCAGCGGCGGCATTTGAGTGCGGTGTTGAAGACCGCCCTGGAAGCCTGAAGTCAGGCTGCTCCCGGGCGAGACGAGCACCCACCAACATGCACTTTTCCTCAACGGTCACTGAAGAAAACAACGTTTTTCCAGATTGATCCGCACCCGTAGTCTATGCCCGTACCCGACCACGGAATGCTGACCATGCTGCACTTGCTGCTGACCACCCTGCTACCCATCATCCTGCTGATTGCCCTGGGTACCTTCCTGCGACTTCGCGGTTTTCTTGCCGAGAACTTCTGGCCTGGCGCCGAGCGCCTGAGCTATTACGTCCTGCTGCCGTCGCTGTTCCTCCATGGCCTGGCCACTGCCAACCTCGATGGCATACCGGTGCTGGGCATGGCCGGCGCCCTGATGCTCTCAACCTTGGCAGGTGCCGTGTTGCTGGTGCTGTATCAGGGCACGGCGAACCATGATGGAGCCGACTTCACTTCAGTGTTTCAGGGCGGTATCCGCTTCAACAACTACATCGGCGCCACCCTGGCTGCGGGCATCTATGGCAGCGCCGGGATTGCCCTGGCAGCGGTGGCCAACGCGGCCATCGTGCCCTTGGTCAACCTGCTCTGCGTGCTGGTGTTTGCCCGCTTCAGCGCCCGTCACAGTTCCCCTGCCACAGTGCTTCGGGCGATCTTCGCCAACCCGCTGATCATCGGCTGCGCTGGGGGGCTGATGCTACGGGTCTCGGGGCTGGGCTTGCCAGCCGGTATCGACGCCACGGTCAAGGCCTTGGGCCACGCCGCCTTGCCTCTGGGCCTGCTGTGTGTCGGTGCAGCACTGGGCGGCGCCAGCCTCGGCCAGCAGGTGCGCCCGCTGATGGCGGCATCGGCGTTCAAGTTCCTGGTCATGCCAATGACCACCTGGGGCCTTTGCCGGCTGCTCGGCTTGAGTGGCCAGGCAGCGGTGGTGGCGGTGCTGTTCCAGGCGCTGCCAACCGCTTCATCGTCTTATGTCATGGCCCGGCAAATGGGCGGCAATGCGCCACTGATGGCCACCATCATCGCTCTGCAGACCGTGGCTGCCGCCGCCACCTTGCCTTTGGTGTTAATGCTTACGCTTGGCTAGACTGAAACTCTGCCCACCGTCTGGTAGTTCGCCCATGCACCTTTACTGCATGCTGATCGGCTTGACCTCGGCCCTGCTCGCAGGCCCCCTGTATGCCGCTGACCCGGCCAAAGCGGCCGTTGCCGAGGACAAGGCCGAAGTGCTTGAAGAAAAGGTCGTTGTAGATGCGCCTCCCCCCAAAAAAGCAGAGAAACTGACCTCCGGCGAAGCGCAGGCAGTGGACCCGGCTGGCAAGGCGCCGCTGGATGACAGCATCACCTGCCTGGCTCGTACCCTCTACTGGGAAGCCAAAGGCGCCGACGCCAAAGACATGACCGCAGTGGCCAGCGTGGTGCTCAACCGCCTGGGCCACGATGGCTTTCCCGATACCATCTGCGGGGTTGTCAAACAGGGTGTGGAGACCAAGGCCTGCCAGTTCTCATGGTGGTGTGACGGGCGCCCGGACCAGGTCGAGGAGCCGCAACGCTACGATGTTGCCAAAGAGATCGCACGCAAGGCACTGAACCAGCAGTTGAAAGACCCCACCGGCGGTGCGTTGTACTTTCACGATCGCACTGTGCGCCCCGACTGGGCGAAGGCATATCGAAAGACCGCGCAGACGACCCACTTCCTGTTCTACAAGCCAGACCAGGCGTTGGCCCATTGACGCGTAAACGGCTGACAACGCTGGCCTGATACGAATGATTGGCAACTGACCGCACTTTTCCATCGACCAGGGGTCTACCCCCTCTTTTGCCGCCAGTAACGATTGCCGGCGTTTTCATTGCCTTGCACGACCTCGGGCCAAAAGCCGCGGGCTTGTGTAGGATGAGCAGCGCATACCACGACGCTGCCAGTCAAAGGGAGATCCACATGCGCGTCCTGACATCCGTCGTCTTGTCGCTGAGCCTGGTCGTTTCGACCGGGGCGCTGGCAGCCACCGGCGAAGAGGCGCAGCTGATCGATTCGATCAATGTCTACCGCAGCAAGGCCCAGCCCTGCGGTGGCGGGGCGTCGCTGGAACTGCCACCGCTCAATAGCGACACACGCCTTGCGCTGTCGCCAGAGGGCACCCGCGACCTGCAGCAGGCCATGACCCGCGCCGCTTACCCGATGGTCAGCGTCCAGGCCATCAGCCTGTCGGGGCCACGCGATGCACGCGCCGCCATGCATGCCATCGAGGAAAGCTTCTGCCAGGTGGTGCTCGACCCGCAATTCGTCGATATCGGCGTCAGCCAGGAGGGCCGCGACTGGCGCATCGTACTGGCACGGCCGCTGCTCAGCGGCCGCCTGGGCGACTGGCAGGCCGAGGGGCAGAAGGTGCTGCAGGAGGTCAACGCCGCGCGCAAGGTGCCACGGCAATGCGGCGGCCAACCGTTTGCCGCCGCCCCGGCACTCAGCTGGAGTACAGTGCTGGCCGGGGTCGCCGCCAACCACACACGGGCCATGGCCAACCAGAACTTCTTCGACCACATCGACAAAGATGGCCGCACACCCGGTGACCGGGCGGAACTGGCCGG
Organism: Pseudomonas sp. yb_5; assembly: GCF_043103865.1. Taxonomy (NCBI): domain Bacteria; kingdom Pseudomonadati; phylum Pseudomonadota; class Gammaproteobacteria; order Pseudomonadales; family Pseudomonadaceae; genus Pseudomonas; species Pseudomonas sp. yb_5. The sequence goes on along the minus strand of NZ_JBICKE010000099.1, from coordinate 64,623 downwards.
GTACCTGTACCAGCAGATCGGCGAAAATATCACTGCCGGGCGTGACACCGCGCAAAAGGTCGTGAATGGCTGGCTGAACAGCCCGGGGCACTGCGCCACGCTGATGAATCCGGCCTTCCGTGAACTGGGCGCTGCGTATGCGGTAGACCCCAAGAGTGATGCCGGGATCTACTGGACAGGCGTGTTCGGGACGCCGCAGTAGGTCACGTGAAGGGGCAATTGCCTGCACGCAACTGCAAAGCTGTACAACCAAACCGACGCCGCACGCACTTGCCAAGGTAGCTGGCATCCCCCAGGCCCACCTCATCGGCAATCTGCGCCAGGCTGTGGCTGGAGTTGAGTAAACGCCAGCGCGCCTGCTGCAAGCGCATCTCCAGCCACCAGGCCTTGGCGCTCATGCCGTGGCTGGCCTGGAACTGCCGGTCCAGTTGACGCCGGCTGATGCCCAGTTCCGCCGCCAGTTGCTCCACGGCCAACGGCGTGCCCAGGTGATGACGCATCAGTGCCTGCGCCCGCTGCACCTGGCGCCCCTGACCGACACCCAGCTCCAGCGAGCGCAAGGCGTGACGGCTGTCGCGGGTCTCGTCCACCAGCATGTCAGCCAGCCCTTTGAGCGCACGGGTTCGCCCGCAAGCACGTGACAGTAGGGCAACGGCCAGGTCGATGGCGGCAGTGCCACCGGCGCAGGTGATGCGGTTGCCATCGATGCAGTACAACTGCTCGCGCAGCAGCTGCAACTTCGGAAAAGCAGCACGAAACTCGGCTTCGTGACGCCAGTGCACCACCACCTTGTGCCCCTGCAGCAGGCCGCAGGCCGCCAGCAGGAAGGCGCCATTGTCGACCCCCACCAGCTTGACACCCGCCTTGGCGGCCTGCCTGAGCAAAGCCTGGTAACGTGGCGCCAGCGCTGCGGTGGCCATGGCACTGCGGCCGCCAAACACCACCAGGTAGTCGAAACAGTTCAGCTCGAGCTGATCCGCAATGGCCTCGACCTGCAGCACCGCGCCACTGCTTGACGGTACCGGCTCGAGGCTGAGCCCCGCCACCGTCCAACTGCAATAGCGTTGCTGGCTGTAGTCCTCGTCGTCGGCGCTGAAGCGCAATTTGTCGAGAAAGGCGCCAAACGGCAGCAAGGCAAAATCCGGTAACGGCATGATCAGCAAGCGAATGTCGGGCGGCATGAAACCACGTCCAGAAAAAACCCTTGTATGACCAGATAATACTCTTCCAGCTTGAGCGTTGCGCCATAGACTGGCGCCCTCTCTCGAACAAGGTATTTTTCAACATGGCACTGGACACCTGGCTCATCTACCTGCTGGCCAGCATCGGTCTGTCGCTGACCCCGGGGCCTAACAGCCTGTTGGCGTTGACCCATGGCGCGCTATATGGCGCGCGGCGAACGCTGTTCACCATCGTGGGTGGGGTATTGGGTTTCAGCGCCCTCATCGCCTTGGCCATGTTCGGCCTCAGCGCACTGCTCCAAACCTCGGCGTCGGTGCTGGGCGTACTGAAGTGGGTGGGTGGAGCTTATTTGATCTGGCTGGGCATTCAACTGTGGCGCAGCCCCGGCCTGCAGCTGGAACTGACCGAGCAAAGCGCGCGGCGCGGCAATGCCGGGCTGTTTCGCCAGGGCCTGCTTTCGGCCATGGCCAACCCCAAGGTGCTGCTGTTCTATGGCGCCTTCCTGCCGCAGTTCATCGACCCACAGCGAGGGCTGGTGCCGCAATTTGCGGTGATGGCCGCGACCTTTGCCAGCGTTGAGTTCCTGGTCGAATACCTGCTGGCGCGCCTGGCGTTTCGCATTCGGCCATGGCTGGCCAAGGGTGGCAAAGGTTTCAATCGTTGCTGCGGGAGCCTGTTTGCCTTGATTGGCCTGGCGCTGCCGCTTGGCCGATAGCGGGCCCGCGAACACGGGCGAAGCCCGTGCCCTCCATCGCGTTCCGGTTCAACCCCGGCGTGCTTTGAGTAGAAACACAACCAGCGCCACACCCGGCAACCCCGCCCCCACCAGTGCCACACCCTGCCAGCCAAACTGGCTGAACAGCGCACTGGCCACCGCCGACCCCAGCGCACCGCCAAGGAAAATGCTGGTCATGTACACCGCATTCAGCCGCCCACGGCTGGCAGGGTCCAGTGCGTACACTTCGCGCTGGCCGATGACCATGTTCATCTGCACCGCAAAGTCCAGCAACACGCCGGTAAGGCCCAGGCCAATCACGCTGTAACCCGGCACTGTCAGCCCCAGCAACAAGGCCGCCGGCGCCAGCAACAGCGCCAGCAGCGAGCCGGCCCGGGCATGCCCGGCATCGGCCAGGCGGCCGGCCATGGGCGCAGCAACGGCACCCACCGCGCCGACAAGGGCGAATACAGCGATCTGGCTTTGTGACAGGCCATGCTCACCGGCAAGCGCCATCGGCACCGCCGTCCAGTAAAGGCTGAACGCTGCAAACATCAGTGCCTGGTAAAACGAACGCTGGCGCAACAGCGGATAACGACGCAGCAGTGTGAGCAGCGACAGCATCAACCCGGCATAGCTGGCTTTGTGCTCGGGACGCCGCTGCGGCAAGGTCAACACCAGCAACAGGACGATCGCCAGCATTATCCCGGCGGCGCCAATGAACACTGCACGCCAGCCGAAGTGGTCGGCCACCAGGCTCGACAGCGGTCGTGCCAGCAGGATGCCCAGCAACAAGCCGCCCATGATGTTACCGACCACACGACCACGCTGCTGCTCCGGCGCCAGATGCGCCGCCAGCGGGATGAGCATCTGCACCGACACCGAACTGAAGCCGATCAGCAGTGCATAACCCAGGAACAGCTGGCCCTGGCCACTGCTGCTGGTGCCCGCCAGCAGCAGGCTGACGCACGCCAGGACCGCGGTGGCCACCATCAGGCGGCGGTTTTCCAGCAGGTCGGCCAGCGGTACCAGCAACAACAGGCCCAAGGCATAGCCCAGCTGAGTGAGAGAAACGATCAGGCTGGCATGCTCGGTGGACAGCCCCAGGTCCGGGGCGATCAGCCCGACGATGGGCTGGGCGTAGTAGATGTTGGCGACGATCGCGCCGCAGCAGAACGCCAGCAGCACTACCAGAGCCCGGCTCAGGCTGGCGGCTGCCGGTTGCGCTGTCGCAAGGGAGGGGTTCATGCGAAGTTCCTCGACAAGGGATGGGGAGATGCTGGCCACCTTACCCATGCACGCCATCGCCGAGAATCCGGCGGTGGCGCAATGCGGCTTTGCGCACAGCGCAACACTAGTTGCCGCGTATGAGCAAATTTTCGCAAAAGTCGATGAATGCGTTTACCCGCCGTGAGCCCCGGTGGTTGGGCATATACAAGGCGTTGATGCTGCTATTGGCCGTGCCAGGGCGGGCCTGCCAGTCGGGGAAAACCCGCTGCAGGCGCCCCGCCAGCACATCCTCGCGTACCAGCCAGTCGGCCAGCAGTGCGATACCACTGCCTGCCAGTGCCGTTTCACGCAACAGGTCGGCGTTGGCGCTACGCAGTGGCCCGTTTACGTCCAGCTCCAGGCTGTCCTGGCCACAGGTCAGGCGCCAGGGGCGCGCTTTCTGCCCATAGCGAAAGCGCAGGCAGGCATGGTCAAGCAACTCCCGGGGATGCTGCAGTGGCTCACGCCCGGCCAGGTAGGCCGGGCTGGCCACCAGCCAACGCTGAAAACCGCCGAGCCGGCGGCACACCAGCTCGTCATTGGGCGAGGGGTCGCCCAGGCGAATCGACAGGTCATAGCGCCCGTCAAGCAAGTCGTCCAGGCGGTCGCTGAGGTCGATGTCCAGTTCCAGTGCCGGGTGCTGCGCCAGGAATGCCCCCAGGTGCGGGGCGATGACCCGCCGACCGAACTCCACTGGCAGGCTCAGGCGCAGTACACCCACAGGCTCCTCGCCGCGATCGGCGATGCTGGCATCAGCCTCGTCCAGTGCTTCAAAAATGCCCCGTGCCCGCTGGTAGTAACGGGCGCCGGCCTCGGTCAGGCTGACCTGGCGCGTCGAGCGGTTGAGCAAGGTGGCGCCCAGCGACGCTTCCAGGGCATCGACCAGACGTGTCACCGACGATGTCGCCAGCCCTAGCCTGCGCGCGGCAGCAGAAAAGCCTTGGGCATCGACAGTGGCCACGAACATTTTCATCGCCAGCAGCTTGTCCATGTTCAGCCCGTCTTCCAAAAACCGGAAAGTTCTTACAAACAGCCGGGCGGGTCAAGCAGCGCGCCCCACGGCAATTGCGTCCATAGTGAAATCAACCCAATTCCAAGGAGGCTTGCCATGACCCTGAACAACCTGCTGACCGCCCTGCCGCCCTGCGATCCCACCAGCGCCGAACGTGTCGACGAATTGCTCAGCCGCCCAGGCGTGCGCGTGGAGCGTATCGTCTCCAGCGGGCAAGCCAGCCCACCCGGTTTCTGGTACGACCAGGCTGAAGGTGAGTGGATCATGTTGCTCAGGGGGGCTGCCGCCCTGCGTTTCGAGCACGAGCACCACACCCGCCTGCTGGCGCCAGGCGATTGTCTGGACATCCCCCCGCACCACCGCCACCGCGTGGAATGGACCGCACCCGGCACGGCCACCATCTGGCTCGCGGTGTTCTATAGCAGCAGCACCCCATGGCCGGCATGAAGGGCCATGCACATGACGCTGTTGTCACGTAGCCGTGGAAGGTTGGGCTTACGACCAAAGCATGAATACAAATCGAACATGCGCATTAACGCCCCGTTCAATGCGTTTTTCAGCACCTTATCTATACTTTTAGCCACATCTTCGTAAGTTCAGCCCTGCGACAATCAGCCTCGCTCAATTATGTACCAACTTGTTAATTAGCAAGCTAAGGGCTTAAACTGTGCGCATTCCACCTGCTGAGATCCCTGGCATGAAAGAAATACCGCGCGCCTCTGGCGCCACACACTTCATCCTGGTCGGCTTGGGCGTGATCATCGCCCTGCTCGGCCTCCTCCTGGCTGCTGGCGGCGTCAAGCTCGCCGGTCTGGGCGGTTCCTGGTACTTCCTGATCGGCGGCCTGGCCATGGCCATCGCCGGTGTCCTCATTGCTCGGCGCAAGAAGGCTGGCGCCTGGCTGTATGCCGTGTTCCTGGTCGGCACTGCCATCTGGGCGGTGATCGATGCAGGCCTGGTGTTCTGGCCGCTGTTCTCGCGCCTGTTCATGTTCGGCGCAATCGGCATGGTCGTGGCGCTGGTCTACCCGCTGCTGGCGCGTGCCAACGGCGCCAGCGCCGGGCGCGGTGCCTACGGCGTCGCCGGGGTAATGGCCGTGGTGCTGGTGATCGCGGTCGGCAACATGTTCGTTGCCCACCCAAGCGTCGCCCCCAACGGCAAAGGCCCTGGCATGACCCCGGTTGAAAACGGCAAGGAACAGAAAGACTGGGCCCACTACGGCAACACCGAAGGTGGCAGCCGCTTCGCCGCGCTTGACCAGATCAACCGGGATAACGTCAACAAGCTGAAAGTGGCCTGGACCTACCACACCGGCGACGTCGCCATCAGTGACGGCAACGGTGCCGAAGACCAGCTCACCCCGCTGCAGATCGGCAGCAAGGTGTTCATCTGCACCCCGCACAACAACCTGATCGCACTCGATGCCGACACCGGCAAGGAGCTGTGGAAGAACGAAATCAACGCCCAGTCCAAGGTCTGGCAGCGTTGCCGTGGCATGGCCTACTTCGACGCCACTGCCGCCATCGCCCAGCCAACCCAGCCGAACAGCTCACCGATCACCGGCGTTAGCGTACCAGCCGGTGCCAACTGCCAGCGTCGCCTGCTGACCAACACCATCGACGGCCGCCTGATTGCCGTCGACGCCGACAACGGCGAGTTCTGCCAGGGCTTCGGCAACAATGGCCAGGTAGACCTCAAGGCCGGCCTGGGTGATGTGCCGGACTCCTACTACCAGCTGTCCTCGGCACCACTGATGGCCGGCACTACCGTAGTGGTCGGCGGCCGGGTTGCCGACAACGTCCAGACCGACATGCCAGGTGGCGTGATCCGTGGTTTTGACGTGATCACCGGTGAAATGCGCTGGGCCTTCGACCCGGGCAACCCGGAAGATCGCCAGGCACCACAGGCCGACAGCACCTATGTGCGTAGCACGCCGAACAGCTGGGCGCCGATGTCTTACGACCCGGCGATGAACACCGTGTTCCTGCCCATGGGTTCGTCGTCCACCGACATCTACGGCGTGGAGCGCAGCAAACTGGACCACACGTACGGCGCTTCGGTGCTGGCCCTGGACGCCACCACCGGCAACCAGAAGTGGGTGTTCCAGACCGTGCACAACGACCTCTGGGACTTCGACCTGCCCATGCAGCCGAGCCTGATCGACTTCACCAAAGACGACGGCCAGTCGGTACCTGCGGTGGTGATCGGCACCAAGGCCGGGCAGATCTACGTGCTCGACCGCGCCACCGGCAAGCCGCTGACCCAGGTCGACGAAGTGCCGGTCAAGCCAAGCAACATCCCGAACGAGCCGTACTCCCCTACCCAGCCCAAGTCGGTGGGCATGCCGCAGATTGGCGCGCAGACCCTGACCGAATCGGACATGTGGGGTGCCACCCCATATGACCAGCTGCTGTGCCGCATCGACTTCAAGAAGATGCGCTACGACGGCCTGTACACCGCGCCGGGCACCGACCTGTCGCTGAGCTTCCCGGGTTCGCTGGGTGGCATGAACTGGGGCAGCATTTCTACCGACCCGGTACATGGCTTCATCTTCGTCAACGACATGCGCCTGGGCCTGTGGATCCAGATGATCCCCTCGCAGAACAAAGGTGGCGCAGCGTCCGGTGGCGAAGCACTGAACACTGGCATGGGCGCGGTACCGCTCAAGGGCACCCCGTATGCCGTGAACAAGAACCGCTTCCTGTCGGTCGCCGGCATTCCATGCCAGGCACCGCCGTTCGGCACCCTGACCGCCATCGACATGAAGACCCGCCAGGTGGCCTGGCAGGTACCGGTCGGCACCGTTGAAGACACCGGCCCGCTCGGCATCCGCATGCACCTGCCGATCAAGATCGGCCTGCCAACCCTTGGCGGCACCCTGTCGACCCAAGGCGGCCTGGTGTTCATCGCCGGAACCCAGGACTTCTACCTGCGCGCTTACGACAGCAGCAACGGCAAGGAAATCTGGAAGGCTCGCCTGCCAGTAGGCAGCCAGGGCGGCCCGATGACCTACGTCTCGCCGAAAACCGGCAAGCAGTACGTGGTGATCACTGCTGGCGGTGCACGCCAGTCGACTGACCGTGGCGACTACGTGATTTCTTACGCTCTGCCGTAAGACCGCGTCGCCTGCTTCGCGGGCAAGCCCGCTCCTACAAGGCCCCTGTAGGAGCGGGCTTGCCCGCGAATGCCCCTCAAAGACAATCCGAGATTCTGTAATGCCATCCGCAATTCGCATCACCCCCACCCTGCTGCTGGCCCTGGCCAGCACCACTGCCCTTGCCAACGACGACCTGCTGACCCGCAGCACCCTGACCGGTGACTGGGGCGGCCTGCGTCATCAACTCGAAGAGGACGGCGTCAAGATCACCGGCGACTACAGCGGTGAAACTGCCTACAACGCCCACGGTGGCCTGCACCGCTCGGCGCGCTATTCGCAGAACGTCAAGCTGGGCGTGCAGTTCGACCTGTCGAAACTGTACGGCCTGGACAACGGCGGCAAGGTTCAGCTGACCATCAACGACCGCCGCGGTAACAGCGCCTCGGAAGACCTGGTAGGCAACCGCCTGCCAATCCAGGAAAACTACGGTGGCCTGTACACCCGCCTGACCGAGCTGAGCTACGAGCGCACGCTGTTCACCCCGGCGCTCAACGTCAAGCTCGGCTACATGGCCATGGGCAACGACCTCGGCGGCCTGGACAGCGGCATCCTGTGCAATTTCATGAACGCCGGCTTCTGCGGCCACCCGCTGAACATGTCCGGCGGCAGTGGCTGGGCCAACTACCCCAACGCTCACCTCGGTGTGCGGGTGAAGTACGACCTGTCGCCCGCCTGGCAACTGCGCGTGGCGGCGTTCAACGTTGACCCCGAAAGCAACGGCAACTCAAGCCGTGCCTGGCACCTGGGGCCCAAACACACCACCGGCACCGTGGTACCGGTAGAGCTTATCTACAAGCTGCAAGGTGAACTGCCAGGCGAGTACAAGCTGGGCTACTACTACGACAGCTCCGATGTGAAACGCATTGGCAGCGACGATGAAGTGTCTGGCCGAGGTGGCCATTACCTGCTGGTCGACCAGGCGGTGTGGAACGACCAGGCCTCCCCAGGCCGAAGCCTGCACGCCTTCGGCCAGTACTCGGCGTCAAGCAAGGCCGCTTCGCCGTTCACCAAGTGGTATGGCGCCGGCGTGGTGCTGTACAAACCGTTCGAAGGCCGCCCGAAGGATACCGTGGCACTGGGTTACGGCCGGGCCGTGCCCAACCCGCGTAGCCGCGATGTGCTGGAAGATGCCGCTTTCGACGCGGGCCAGCAGTTCCCGGATATCGACAGCGCCGAGCAGTTGATCGAACTGAGCTACGGCTACCAGGCCACGCCATGGCTGAACCTGCGCCCGGATGTGCAATACATCATCGAGCCAGGGGCGTTTTCGGGCAAAGACATCGACAACGCACTGGTGGTTGGCCTGCAGGTCAAGGCGACCTTCTGAGTCACCGGGGCCGCGCTGCGGCCCATCCACCGTCGCAACCATCAAGCCTGCTTGAGGTAGTCCACCAGCCTCAGCAACATGGCATCACAACCCCGCAACTGCTCGACACTGACAAACTCATCCGGCTTGTGGCCCTGGTCCATGCTGCCAGGCCCGCACACCACGGTGGGGATGCCCGCCTGGTCGAACAAGCCACCTTCGGTACCAAACGCTACGGTACCGAACGCATCCGAACCACTGAGCAACGCCACCAACCGCGCAGCCTCGCTGTCCTCCGGTGTCGCCAGCCCCGGATAGGCGCTCAGCGGCTCCAGGCGAATGGCGCTGGCGGTATTGACCTTGCGCATACGCGGCAGCAACTCGGCTTCAGCATACGTTTGTAACTGGTCGGCCACCGCCTGCGCCTCGAACCCAGGGAGCGCGCGTATTTCGAAATCGAACTCGCACTCGGCCGGCACGATGTTCAGCGCCCTGCCCCCTTTGATCACCCCGGTCTGCACCGTGGAGAACGGCGGATCGAAGCGCTCATCGTGATGAGCCGGTAGTGCCAGGGCATCGCCGATGTCACCCAACTTGCCAATCAGTTTCGCCGCATATTCGATGGCGTTCACCCCATACGGCGCGTACGCCGAATGGCACGCTGCGCCCTGTACCTGGCAACGCATAGCCAGCTTGCCCTTGTGCCCCAGCACCGGTTTGAGTTCGGTGGGTTCACCGATCAGGCACAGCCGTGGTTTACACGGGCGCTGTTCGAGGGCAGCCAGCATCGAGCGCACGCCCAGGCAACCAACTTCTTCGTCATAGGAAAATGCCAGGTGTATCGGCATGCGCAACGGCTGGGCGAGAAAAGCGGGCACAGCAGCCAACACCGAGGCGATAAAGCCTTTCATGTCGGCCGTGCCGCGGCCATACAGGCGGCCGTCACGCTCACTCAAGGCAAACGGCTCGACCGTCCAGGCCTGGCCATCCACCGACACCACATCGGTATGGCCAGACAGCACCACACCGCCAACATCTCTGGGGCCGATGGTGGCGAACAGGTTGGCCTTGGTGCCCTCCGGGTTATGGAACAGCTCGCATTCCACTCCCAACTCGGCCAGGTAATCACGGATAAAACCGATCAGCGCCAGGTTGGAGTCGCGGCTCACCGTGGCAAAGCCGATCAGCCGGGCCAGCAGCGTGCGGCTGGCAAATTCACTCATCGCCCGGCACCCCATAGCTTGGCGCGGCAGTCGGGTTGAGGGCGCGGGTAACGTAATCCTGCATCTGCGGGCGATAGGCTTGCCACAAGCCATCGAGCGCGCCGATCGGGTCGCTATCGGCCCAGTCGACGCGCAGGTCCACCAGCGGCCAGGTCAGCTCGCCCGCAATCTTCAGCGCCGCCGAGTGCACAGGCCCGGCTTCACCACCCGCGGCCATCGCCGCGTGCATGGCTGCCAACAGGCGGTCGGCCAGGTGGCCGCCGGCCTGCTCGAAGGCCAGTACCATGGCTTCGATCACCTGGGTCGAGGACAGCAGGTTTCCAGCCGCCGCGCATTGTTCGCCGGCCACTGCATGGTGTGTGCCCAGTGCTTCCCGCCCGGTGAACAATGCCACCTGGCCGTGACTGTCGATCACCGTGACCTGGCGGTATTCACTCCAGCCATTGGCACTGAGCACCCTGTCCAGCGCAGCGGCAGGCGGTAACTGGCCATGCTCCAGGGCATCGAGAATCTGCGGGCCCAGCGCCGGCAGGGTGATGTTCTGGGTAGAGACCGCGCCCACACCGGCACGCACCCAGGGGCAACGGGCACCCACGGCGATGCTCGACGAGCTGATGGCAATACCGACCTGGCCGGTTTCCTGGCAACGACCGATGATGGAGAACGTCATGTCATGGTTCCTGTTGTGCTGTGCGATACACGGCATTCTGAGTGGAACCTTCGGGTGGGCGAAACGACCTTTTTCCGAGGGGGTAGGCAGGAAAAAACTATGCTCAGGCGCTGAACCTCTGCACCACCCCGGAAAACCACGGCACCCACCCGACCAACCCACGCCACAGGCCAGAGAACTCAAGGCCTTCGCCGTTTTATCGGCAAGCACCAGCTAAATACTATTTTCGCCATTTCCACGGCATCCCTAGTCTGGCTCCAGGCAACGGCGGTCCTCCAAACCGACCTGACAAAAACCGCCTGAACAAGGGCTCGGACATGACACTGAACAACCTCGAAATCGACACCCTCGTCGTCGGCGCCGGCCAGGCCGGCGTGGCCATGAGCGAACACCTGAGCAAGCTTGGCGTGCCGCACCTGGTACTGGAGCGCAACCGCATCGCACAGGCCTGGCGTACCGGCCGTTGGGACTCGCTGGTCGCCAACGGCCCGGTCTGGCACGACCGCTTCCCAGGGCTGGAATTCAACCTTGACGCCGATGCGTTCGCCGGCAAGGACCAAGTGGCCGACTACTTCGAGCAGTACGTACGCAAGTACAACCTGCCCGTGCGCACCGGCATTGAAGTGAAGCGCGTGGTGCGTAACAGCGACCGCCCCGGCTTCACCATCGAAACCAATGAAGGCGTGATTCGCGCCAACCGCGTAGTCGCCGCCACCGGCCCGTTCCAGAAGCCCGTGATCCCGGCCATCGCGCCGAAAGACAGCAACCTGCACCAGATTCATTCCGCGGCTTATTTCAACCCAGAGCAGTTGCCTGAAGGCGCGGTACTGGTGGTCGGTGCCGGTTCCTCCGGCGTGCAGATCGCCGAAGAACTGATGCGCGCCGGGCGCCAGGTGTACCTGTCGGTTGGCGCCCACGACCGCCCGCCGCGTGCCTACCGCAACCGCGACTTCTGCTGGTGGCTGGGCGTGCTGGGCGAGTGGGACGCGGAAATTGCCAAGCCCGGTCGCGAGCATGTGACCATCGCGGTCAGCGGCGCCCGTGGTGGCCACACCGTGGACTTCCGCGCCCTCGCCCACCAAGGCATGACCCTGGTCGGCCTGACCCAGTCGTTCGAAAACGGCGTAGCGCGCTTCCAGGACAACCTGGTCGAGAACATCAACCGCGGCGACGAAAACTACCTGGCCCTGCTGGATGCGGCCGATGCCTACATCGAACGCAACGGCCTGGACCTGCCGGAAGAGCCCGAAGCCCGCCAGCGCCTGGCCGACCCGGAGTGCATGCGCAACCCGCTGCAGCAACTGGACCTGGCCAAAGCCGGCGTCAGCAGCATCATCTGGGCCACCGGTTACGGCGTGGACTTCAGCTGGCTGCAGGTAGACACCTTCGATGCCAACGGCAAGCCCCAGCACCAGCGCGGTGTAGCCCGCGAACCGGGCGTGTACTTCCTCGGCCTGCCGTGGTTGTCGCGCCGTGGTTCATCGTTCATCTGGGGGGTGTGGCACGACGCCAAGCACGTCGCCGGCCACATCGCCACGCAGCGTACCTACACCGCCTACCGCGACCGCGAGCAACGCGCAGCGGATGAGCAGCAAACCGCCAAGATCAGCAATGTCAGCACCCTCGGAGCCCACTGATGCCTACCCATACTCGCATCCGCATGTTCAACACCAAGGAAACCTACCCCAACCAGACCCTGGACAACGACTTGTGCCAGGCCGTGCGGGCGGGTAATACCATCTACGTGCGTGGCCAGGTCGGTACCGACTTCGAAGGCAAGCTGGTAGGCCTGGGTGACCCGCGCGCACAAACCGAACAGGCGATGAAGAACGTCAAGCAACTGCTTGAAGAAGCCGGCTCGGACCTGTCGCACATCGTCAAGACCACCACCTACATCACCGACCCGCGCTTCCGCGAGCCGGTGTACAAAGAGGTGGGCAAGTGGCTCAAGGGCGTATTCCCGATTTCCACCGGGCTGGTGGTGGCCGGGTTGGCCCAGGCCGAGTGGCTGATGGAGATCGACGTGATTGCCGTGGTACCCGATCAGCAATGACCGCAGGCCTGAATGGTGGGTGGCGACTGCCACCTGCCGTCCAGCCACGCCTGGGTCGCTTGTGCCGCAGCGTGCAAGCGCTGAGGTGCGGGCACGCCAACGGACGACACTTCCACGCTGACACGTCGCCCGCAGTTCGCGCGCAGCTGGCTACCCGGCGCCAGCTCCAACGCCGTCAGGTGTGCCAGGTCCTGCCCATTCAATAGGCCGCCCTCCCTCCGCCGAGGCCGAACACAAAGACCGTGGTAAAGGCTGTCGCCAGGCCAATGCCACACAGGCCACCGGCTAGGCAAACCCGAACAATCGCCGAGGGGTCTCCCACATCACCGTGCGGCGCAGCCGGGCATCCGGCATCAGGCGCTCGGCCAGCTTCAGCAGCGGGCCGTAGTCCACCCGCGCGGGCTGGCGAATGAACGGCCAGTCCGAACCCCACACACAGGCTTGGGCGCCAAAGGCTTCGAGCAGGGCCTGCACGTATGCACTGCTTTGTTCGAACAAGGCATCCGCTGCGGCAAACTTCTGCATACCTGACAGCTTCACGCAGGCGCGGCCACTGTCGGCCAATCGCAGCAACGCCTGGAAGCCGGCTTGCTGCACACCGGCAGCGACATCCGGGCGGCCGCAATGGTCAATCAACAGACGAGCCTGCGAGCCTTGCAGCAGGCCGTGCAGGTCCAGCAACTGGTCGGCACACACCTGCAATTGGGCGAACATGCCAAGCTCGGCGAGCTTGCCGAACAGCCCGTCAACGCCCTTTAGGCTGGCTACCCCGTACAGCGCGGGGTTGAAGGCGATACCCACCACGCCTTGCGCCTGCAACGCCGCCAGCGCATCGAGGTTGATGTCCGCCCTGACCACCGCCACCCCCTTGAACCGCCCCTGCCCGCTGGCCAAGGCATGCAGCAGGCAGCGGTTGTCGGTGTGGTAGCCGCTGTTGGGTCCCACCAGCAAGGCATGTTGCACGCCGTAAGCGTCCATCACTCGGGTGAACTGCGCCTGGGTGGCGACCTCCTGGCCGGAGGGCGCATAGGGTGCATCGGGGTGATAGGGGAACCGGGCGGGGTCAAACAAATGGTTATGGCAATCGATCTTCGCTTCGTCAAATATGTTCACGCAGCACTCCCGTCAAGCGCCACTGCGCTTGTCTGCAGATCTTGTCATTGTGCGCCGAAAGGGCGGTTAGGCTGGGGTTCACGATACTGTGTGGCCGGCTTTGACGCTCATACCCAGATGGCGAAAACCATAACCGAAGGTAATACACATGCTGCTTGGCAACGAAGGCGCAGACGCAAGCCCCATGGTGTTCAAGCTGCGGCACATGGAAGTGTTCAGGGCGGTGATGCTGACGGGCTCGATCAGCGCGGCGGCCAAATTGCTGTATGTGTCGCAGCCGGCGGTGAGCAAGCTGATCCAGTACATCGAAGCGCGCCTGGCCTACCCGCTGTTCGAGCGCGTCAACAACCGCCTGGTGCCGACGGCCGAAGCGCAGGTGCTGTTTCGCAAGGTCGAGCGGGTGTACCAGGCAGCGTTGCAGGTCAACGAATGCGCACTCGCGCTGGGCGCTGGCGGCCAGCGCAAGCTGCGTATCTCGTGCAGCGCATCGTTGTCCACGGTGGTGATCCCGATGGCCCTGGCCCAGCTCAAGCGTGAATCACCGGCGCTGAATATCGAGTGGCAAACCTCGCTGATGGGCGAAATGCCCAACCAGATCTTGTCGAAGAAGGTCGACCTGTCGATAGCCGCCCTGCCGGTGGTGCACGACCACCTGCATTCACAAGCGTTCATGCGTGGACGCATGGTGGTGGTGATGCAGCCGGGCCACCCTTTGGCCGGTCAGCCCGCGCTGACCTTGCAGCAGCTGGAGGGCCATGCCTTGCTGCTGTTCCGGCCCGACATGCCGTTTGGCAAATTGCTGGCCGAACACATCGGGCGCCGCGGGCTACAGCTGAAATCACTGTTGTCGTTCACCAATGCCAACGAGGCTGTGGCGTTGGTCAAGCAAGGCATGGGCATCAGCGTGATCGACGAGTTCGTTGCACAGGACAGCGGGCTCGCGGTGGTGCCGTTGGCCGATGATATTCACTTCGATATCAGCTTCGTCTATTCGCGCTTCGAGCCGCCATCGCATGCAGCACTGCAGTTGATGCGGGTGTTGCAGGGGCAGGCGCAGAAGCTGGGGCGGGCGCTGACGCCGGGCTGATCATCTACGCAACCGCCCCCTGTGGGAAAGGTTTCAGCCGCAAACACTGCCGAAGCCGGTGCAATGCATCGAGTCGGCAGATTCGCGGGCATGTACGCTCCCGATGGGTATACAAGGCTTCAGTTTAAAAGCCGACCGTGGCCGAGAGCAGGTAGGTCCGCGGCGTAGACAGGGTCAATCCCGGCTCACTGTCATCCGACGCCCCCGCCGAGCTCCAGTAGCGATCATCCAGCACATTCTCGACACTGGCCCGCAAGGTAACCTCGGTGGCGTCCACCTTGAAGGCATAACGCGCGCCCAGGTCATAACGCTCCCAGCCGTCGATCCGCTTGCTGTTGTTCTGGTCCAGGTACTGCGAACTTGAGTGAATGCCGCGCGCTGTTAAGGTCAGGCCGTTCACCCCTGGCACGTCCCATTCAGCCCCCAGATTGACGTTGTATTCGGGCGTGGCCGGCGCACGGTTGCCATCGTAGGCGCCGCCGACGGTGTCGGTCAGCTCGCTGTCGATATACATCAGCCCGCCCAGCACCCGCACGCCCTGCACCGGCTCACCGAACACACTCAGCTCGATGCCGCGGTTGTCACGCTTGCCATTGGGGCCGAATACCCGCGAGGCGGGGTTGGTCTCGTAGGCTGGCTGGCGAATGCGGAAGGCGCTGGCGGTAAAGGCCACCTGGCCGAGGTCGTACTTGGCCCCCACTTCGATCTGGCGGCTGGTGAACGGCGGGAAGATCTGGTCTTCGTTGATCGAGGTCGATGGGGCGATCTTGCCTTGGCTCAAGCCCTCCATGTAGTTGGCGTACAACGAGAGCTGGTCGGTGACCTTGAGCAATACGCCCCCAGAAGGCGAGACCTTTTCTTCGTCATAGCCCGTATCGCCTTTGACGCCGTCGCTCCAGTCGTCCACCTGCACCCGTTGCCAGCGCGCCCCCAGGGTCAGCAGCAGGCGGTCGTCAAAAAAACCAAGGGTGTCGGCCAGGGCCACGCCGGAGAAGCGGTTTTCCGTGTAAACCTCGGGGTCGAGGCGGGTTGGCGTAGCGGGTGTCGCTGCGGCCACCGGGTTGTAGAGGTTGCTCGGCGCCGAGGCATAGCGCGCCCCGCCGTTGGTGAAGTCCATGTAGTAATAGCTGGCGGCCAGGTTCAGCTCGTGGCTCACCGGCCCGGTATGGAACCAGTGACGCAAACCGGCCATGGCGGTGCGCACCGACTCGTCCCGGGTAAAGTCACGCGGCTGCACAGTGAAGTCGCCGGCATCGTTGGTGATCGACACGTTATGGCGCAGGAAGTCGTGGTTGCTCTTGCGCGCACCGACCGCACCATAGGCCAGCAGCGATTCGCTGATATCGTACTCGGCGTTCAGCGCACCGAAAGTGTCGTTGGTACGCGCCTTGCTCCAGGCCTGGGCGTAGTTGTGGCGTACGTCATTGGCATTGGGCACCTTGGCATTGGCACCGACCAGCACACGCTCCTGCGGGGCGTCGGTGTCGCGTTCGGTGTGGCCAAGGTCTGCCGAGAGCCGCAGGCGCTCGCCTCGAAAATCCAGGCCCAGCACCGCCATTTCGCGGTCAACGCGCTGGTGGTCCCATTCGGTATCACCGGCCTGCTTCACACCATTGAAGCGCACGCCGAACTGCTGGCCTTCACCAAAGCGACGGCCGATGTCCACTGCGCCGCCTGTCTGGCCTGCCGAGGCGTAGCTGCCGGTGAATTCGGTGATCGGTTTGTCAGCGGCTCGCTTGGGCTGCACATTGATACCGCCGCCCACGCTGCCACGCGGCGAAATGCCGTTGATCAACTGGCTGGGGCCTTTGATGATGTCGACCCGATCGGCCATTTCCATGTCGATCGAATACGTCGGCAAGATGCCATACAGGCCGTTGTAGGCCACATCACTGTTGAACAGGCTGAAGCCGCGAATGGTGAACTGCTCGAAACGCCCGCCCGCCGGGTTGGTAGCACGCACCGAAGGGTCACTGGCAATCAGCTCGCCCAAGGTGCGCGCCTGCTGGTTCTTGACCAGTTCGCTGGTGTAGCTGGTGATGCTGAACGGGGTTTCCATGAAGTCGCGCGAACCGAGCATGCCTTGCGCGCCCTGGCGTGCCACTTGGCCACCGGCATACGGCTGCGCTTCGCTGCCTGCGGCCAGGCCGCCGACGATGCGGGTGGGGGCGATTTCCAGAGCGCCACTGGCCTGGGGGGCCGGCATCAAGGTGAAGGCCCCCTCACCCACCGGCAGCGCCTGCAGGCCGCTACTGCGCAGCAACTGGCTGAAGCCTTCATCGACACTGTAACGACCGGACAAGCCGTTACTTTGCCGGCCCTCTACCAATGCCGGGTCCAGCGAAAGGCTGACACCGGCCTGGTCGGCGAAATGGGTCAAAGCAGCACCCAGGCTGGCTGGCGCCACCTGGAACGTACGCCGGGCCGGCTCATCGGCCCAGGTGGGCGCACACAACAGCAGGCTCATCGCGAACAATGGATGTGCGGCGCGCACCAGTGGGCGCAGGCGGCAAGATTTTACTGCAGGCATTGAACAAGGCTCCCCTTTTATTTTCTCCTACCGGTAATGACCGGCGAGTGAAAAAAAGGGGACAGCCTCATGCTCGTTTTTCTCGTGCGGTCAGGCTCACCCAATAACGCGTGCGGCTCTGCACCTGCAACGGCAGGCTGGCGGCGAGCAGGGCCAGCACCCGGTCGGTGTCGTCAAGGCGGAACGTGCCGGTCACACGCAAGCGCTCCAGTTCCGGTGCCCAGCGCAGTACGCCGGGGCGATACCTGCGCAGTTCGTGCAGCAACTCGCCCAACGGGCGGTCGTCCAGCCGCAGTGCGCCTTCGCGCCAGCCCAGTTGCCATTCTTCGAAGGCTTTGACAGGGCCAACGCCGGTCGCCTGCAAACTGGCCTGCTGGCCGGCCTGCAGCATCACGGCTGGACCACGCAACGGTTGCAGGCTGGCCGCCCCTTTGATCGCCGACACCCGGCAGGCCTCATCAAGCAGGCGCAGGCACACCTCGCCCTCACTAAGCACCACCCGG
This sequence comes from Pseudomonas sp. yb_5, assembly GCF_043103865.1. Lineage (NCBI taxonomy): Bacteria > Pseudomonadati > Pseudomonadota > Gammaproteobacteria > Pseudomonadales > Pseudomonadaceae > Pseudomonas > Pseudomonas sp. yb_5. The sequence continues at coordinate 46,803 of NZ_JBICKE010000099.1, read as the reverse complement.
CCGTAAGGCACCTGCAAGGTAAGGCTCAGGTTAGCGGGCACACTGACGGCCACTTCACCGCGCAGCAGTGCCACGCGGCCTGCACCCAGCTCGATATCGACCGCACTGTCGGTGTTCAACTGCAACCAGGTGCCGTCGCTCAGCAGAGCCTGCCTGCGCTCTCCTACTGCGGTGCGCATGTCGGCGGTCCAGGCATCCAGCGGCAGCTCACGGCTCACCAGCCAGGCCACCGGCAACAACGCCGACACTCCCAGGGCTTGTTTGAGCAATGCCCGACGACCGGCATCCGGACGATCCAGGGCGGCCATCGCCAATGCGCCGGGCAACCCGGCAAACCGCGCTCGCAGCAGCGATGCCTTTTGCCAGGCGTCTTCGTGCAGGTGACTGCTGGCGCGCCATTGCGCCAGGCGCAGCAGGTCAGCTTCGCTTGCGTCGCCAGAATCCAGCAATGCCAGCCAACGGGCCGCAGCACGCAGCGCTTTGCGGGTTTCTGGGGAGTGGGGGCTCATTGCAAATCGGCCAACAGGCAATGTTCGTAAGCCTGCGCCATGTAGCGTTTCACCGAGCGCTGGCAAACGCCCAGGCGCTGGCCAATCTCGGCGTAGCCCAAGCCTTCCAGCTGGCTCCAGAGAAAGGCCTTGCGTATCGCCGGCTTGAGGCCGTCGAGCAATTCATCCAGTGCTTGCAGGGTTTCCAGCAGTACCCAGCGCTGTTCTGGCGACGGCACGTGTTGCTCGGGCAACTGCGCCAAAGCATCAAGGTAGGCCTGCTCCAGGCTACGTCGCTGGTGGAAGTTGCTCAGCAGGCGCTTGCCGACGGTCAGCAGATAGGCGCGCGGTTCGCGTATGTCTGCCAGCGGCTGGGCGCTGGCCAGAATGCGCAGAAAAGTATCCTGACTGAGGTCGGCGGCATCCCAGGCATTGCCCATACGCCGGCGCAGCCAGGTTTCCAGCCAGCCGCGATGCTCCCGGTACAGGGCAGGCAGGCCAGGCTCCGGTGGCGGCGCGGCGTCGATCATGAGGAGGGTCCTGCGGCGGAGTAAATAAGATTAATTCTAATTTACATCGCGCCACAGAACCAAGCGGTTTGTTACCGGTCAGGCGATTGCTTCATCGACCAGCACTTGTGCTTCCTGCACCAGACGCTGCAAATGCGCCTCGTCGATGAAGCTTTCGGCGTAGATCTTGTAGATGTCTTCAGTACCCGACGGGCGCGCGGCGAACCAGCCATTGGCCGTCATCACCTTGAGCCCGCCAATCGCCTGGCCATTGCCTGGGGCGTGGCTGAGGATCTGCACGATCGGCTCACCGGCCAGCTCGGTCGACGTCACCTGCTCCGGCGCCAGTTTGCTCAGCAACGCCTTCTGCCGCGCATCTGCCTTGGCCTCGACACGCGTGGCGAACGGCTTGCCCAGCGCCTCGGTCAGGTCGGCATAAGCCTGGCTCGGGTTACGCCCGGTACGGGCGGTCATTTCGGCGGCCAGCAAGGCCGGGATCAACCCGTCCTTGTCGGTGGCCCACACCGAGCCATCGCGGCGCAGGAACGAAGCACCTGCACTTTCTTCGCCACCAAAACCGAGCGAACCGTCGAACAGGCCCTGGGCGAAGAACTTGAAGCCCACCGGCACCTCATACAGATCACGGCCCAGGCGTTGGGTAACACGGTCGATCAGGCCGCTGGAGACCACTGTCTTGCCCACAGCGGCATCACTGCGCCACTGCGGGCGGTGGCGGAACAGGTAGTCGATAGCCACGGCCAGGTAGTTGTTGGGTTGCAGCAAGCCGTCAGGGGTGACGATGCCGTGGCGGTCGTGGTCCGGATCGCAAGCGAAGGCCACGTCAAAGCGCTCACGCAGGCCTATCAGACCCTGCATGGCATACGGCGAGGAAGGGTCCATGCGGATCTGGCCGTCCCAATCGACGGTCATGAAGCGGAAGGTCGGGTCGACCTCGGTGTTCACCACTTCCAGGTCCAGCTGGTAGTGCTTGGCAATCGCCGACCAGTAGCGTACCCCTGCCCCGCCCAGCGGGTCGACGCCCAGGCGCAACCCGGCGCCACGGATCACATCGAAATCGATGACGTTTTCCAGGTCGGCCACATAGGTGCTGACGTAGTCGTGGCGGTGGGTGGTCGGCGCCTGCAGCGCCTGGGCATGGTCCATGCGCTTGACGCCGGCCAGGTTAGCCGCCAGCAGCTCGTTGGCCTTGCCCTCGATCCACTTGGTCACGTCGCTGTCGGCCGGCCCGCCGTTGGGCGGGTTGTACTTGAAGCCACCGCTTTGCGGCGGGTTGTGCGACGGGGTAATGACGATACCGTCAGCCAGACCCTGTGTGCGGCCACGGTTGTGGCAGAGGATGGCGTGGGACACAGCCGGTGTGGGCGTGTATTCGTCATCCTTGGACAGCATCACCTGCACGCCGTTGGCGGCCAGAACCTCCAGGGCGCTAGCGGTAGCCGGGGCCGACAGAGCGTGGGTATCGGCGCCGATGAACAGCGGGCCATCGATACCTTTTTCCTGGCGATACAGGCAGATAGCCTGGGTAATGGCCAAGACGTGATACTCGTTGAAACTCAGTTCCAGCGAAGTGCCCCGGTGCCCCGAGGTGCCGAAGGCCACCCGCTGGGCCGCCACGGCAGCGTCTGGGCGGCCGGTGTAATAGGCGGTGAGCAGCCGGGGAATATCGACCAGCACGCTGGTCGGAGCCGGCTTGCCTGCCAAAGGACTGAGCGTCATGCAAAACCTCGAGTTCAACGGATGTTGGTGTTGGAGCGTGCAGTGTACTGAGAGTTGCAATGCCGTGCGATGGGGGCATCAAAGAATCAGCCAGTGCACGTCGCCCTTGCAGAACCGCATCAAAGCGTGATGGCGCGTAAACGGTCTCGCGTAGAAACAATACCCCTGGATAATGGAACCCATGGCTTTCCGTCGCCGGCCCCTCCCCCAAGCCGCTCGTCTGAAAAACCTGCGCGTCGTATGTCAGCGAAATCCACGAGACCCAATGGTTACCTGGCACCATCCGGCCGGGAAAACGTTTGCCATGCGACCAGTCGACACATAGCGCCCATGACCAGGATGTGACCACTGTCATGCATTAACACATTTGTCGTGCCGACAACCGAAAATCGCGCATGGCTGGTGCTATCTTTATGTTCCCGGCGGCCGCATCGATGTGGCCACCCGCTCATCACGTCCGGGGACGGACAAGGAGGCTGGCATGAACAAGATGACGTTCCCCAACGCCTGCCAGGTGATGCGCTGGCATTTCCATCCATTGGGTTTCGAGGCCAGCATGGATGCGCCACGCAGCATGGTCGCGCGGCTGTTCGACCGCGCCAGCGGTGAAACCTTGCTGGCGATTGCGGGCATCCCCTGTGCGGCGATCATGCCCGCTGCCGATGTAGAGCGCATCATCGAGGCCGTCGAGGCGGAAATGGATGCCTTCATACCCGCCTTTACCCTGCGCGATGCAGTCTAGGCGCTGTTTTCATCGCAGCTTCACCGAGTATCAAGGCTTTTCATACAGAGCTTAGCCCGCAGCGGTGAATTCCGGGCCCATGGCCTGCAACTTGCTCATGAACTGCTCGGCCGGCACGGGCTGGCCCAATAGGTAGCCCTGCAACGAATCACAGCCCAGACGGGTCAGGAAGTCCTGCTGCTTGTCGGTCTCAACCCCCTCGGCAACGATACGCAGGCCCAAGGCCTGGCCCAGTGCGACAATTGCCGAAACAATCGCTGCATCGTCACTGTCCTGCTCCAGGTCGCGCACGAAACCGCGGTCGATTTTCAGCTCGTTGGCTGGCAGGCGCTTTAGGTACATCAGGCTGGAATAGCCCGTGCCAAAGTCATCAATGGACAAGTCCACGCCCATGTCGGACAGGCGCTGCAGCACGGTCAGGCTGGCGTCGGCATCGTGCATGGCGGTGGTTTCGGTAATTTCCAGTGTCAGGCAGTTGGCCGGCAAGCCGTTCTGCTGCAGGGCACGGGCCACGCTGTCGACCAGGCCGGCGTGGCAGAACTGGATAGCCGACAGGTTCACCGCCATGCGCCAGCCAAGGTGGCCCTGGTCCAGCCACTGACGCATCTGACGGCAGGCCTCGATGAGTACCCACTCGCCAATGGGTATGATCAGGCCGGTCTTTTCCGCCAGGCCGATGAAGCGGTCAGGCAGCAGCAGGCCCTGCTGCGGGTGCTCCCAGCGCAGCAACGCTTCGGCACCAATCGGCTGGCAGGCCTGGGCGTCGAACTTGGGCTGGTAATGCAAGCGGAACTGGCGCTGCTCCAGCGCCAGGCGCAAGTCCTGCAGCAGTTGCAACTGCTGGCGGGCATTGCTGTTCATCGACACATCGAAGAAGCTGTAACCGTTCTTGCCTGCGCTCTTGGCATGGTACATGGCAGCGTCGGCGTTACGCAGCAGCTCGTGCTGGTCCTGGCCGTTGCCCGGGTACAGGACGATGCCCAGGCTCGCCGACAGTTGCAGGTCGTGCTCGGCCACGCGGAAAGGCCGGGACACCAGGTTGACCTGCTTGACCGCCACGTCCATGGCATCGTTCGGCTCCTGCAGTTCCACCAGCAGAACGAACTCGTCGCCGCCAATCCGTGCCAGCGTATCCTGGCTGTGCAGGTGGCCGCGCAGGCGGGCCGCCACTGCCTTGAGCAGAAGGTCTCCGATATGGTGGCCAAAGGCATCGTTGACCGGCTTGAAGCCGTCCAGATCAATGAACATCAGGGCAAAACAGCCGCCCTGCTCCGCCACTTTGGCGATGGCCTGTTCGATGCGATCGGCGAGCAAGGTACGGTTGGGTAGACCCGTGAGGGTGTCGTGCAGGGCCAGTTGGGTCAGCTCCTGGTTGGCCAAGGTCAGCGAACGGGCCAACTCGGCAGTACGCGCCTCCAGGCGAGCATCCAGCACCGAAGTCAGCAGAGCCACTGCCAGTACTGCCAGCGTGGTGATCAGCACCAGGTAAACCAGGCTGTCACCCTGCAGCCCGCCCCCCAACGCGCCGCAGAAGCTGCCCTCGGGGAAGTTCGCCGCTGCCATGCCGGTGTAATGCATGCCAACGATGGCAAAGCCCATCACCACTGCCGCCAGGCCACGGATCTGCCGTACATAGGGGGTGTGTTTGCGCAGGCGGAAGGCGATCCACAATGCCGCCGCCGAGGCGCCTACGGCAATCAGCAGCGAAGCACCGAACAACGTCGGGTCGTAGTCGATGCCCGGCAGCATGCGCAGTGCGGCCATGCCGGTGTAGTGCATGCAGGCAATACCCGAGCCCATGATCAGCGCGCCGAACCCCAACTGCAGCGCTGGCAGGCTCGGCTGACTGACCAGCCACAAGGCAAAGCCCGAGGACAGCACAGCGATCAGCAGCGAGAACGCGGTCAGGGCCAGGTCGTAACCCAAGTCGATGGGCAAGCTGAAGGCAAGCATGCCAATGAAGTGCATCGACCACACGCCGATGCCCATGGCCAATGCACCGCCGCCCATCCACAGGTAGGCAGCGCGGCCCTTGGCCGTGGCGATGCGGCCAGTCAGGTCAAGAGCGGTATAGGATGCCAGGATCGCCACGCACAGCGAAATCAACACCAGCGAAGAAGAGTAGCTACCGGTCAGCATTGAAAGTTCCAGCGCCGGAACAGGGGGCCGGCAAAAGCTGACGATTGTACTCAAGCTTAAGCGAAACGCACGGGGTTTTTGCGAATGGGGATGGGCCCAATAACCGCAAATGCGCCCCTCTGCGCGTGGTCAATTCTGCTCGGCAAACGCCTGCTCTGCATCCCAGCCGCCGCCCAACGCGGCCACCAGTTGCACACTGGCCACCAGGCGCCCTTGCAGCAGGTTCAGCACGCTGCGCTCGTTGCTCAGCGCCGTGGTTTGCACGTTGACCACATCCAGATAGCCGATCAGCCCGGCGCGGTACTGGTTCTCGGTCAGGCGCAACGACTCGCGGGCAGCATCGAGCGCCTCTTGGCGCACCACGGCTTCATCGCCATACACTTTCAGTTGAACCAACAGGTTTTCCACTTCCCTGAAGCCGTCCAGCACGGTCTGGCGGTACTGCGCCACCGTCTGGTCATATACGGCCACCGTGCGGTCGACCTCGGCGCTGCGTTTGCCGGCGTCGAACAGGGTCAGCGCCAACTGCGGGCCTACCGACCAGTAGCGGTTGGGCAGCTCGATCCAGTTGCTGAAGCTGCTGCTGGAATAACCGCCACTCATGCTCAGGCTGAGGTCCGGGAAGTAGGCTGCCCGCGAGACCCCGATGTTGGCGTTGGCCGCCATCACGTTGCGTTCGGCCGCAGCGATGTCCGGGCGGCGCTCCAGCAGTTGCGAAGGCAGCGAAACCGGTATTTGCGGCAACTCGGGAATAGCCTTGCTGTCGGCCAGGGCGAAGTCGGCCGGAACCTTGCCCAGCAGCACGGCGATGGCATTTTCGAACTGCGCACGCTGCCAGATCAGGTCGATCAGGTCAGCCTGGGTGCTTTTGAGCTGGGTGCGGGCCTGGGCCACGGCATCCGGGCCGGCGACCCCGGCACGGTACTGGTTTTCGTTCATTCGCAGTGAGCGTTCATAAGCCGCCACGGTGGCTTCCAGCAAGCGCTTCTGCTCATCGATAACCCGCAATTGCAGGTAGTTCTGCACCAGTTCCGACTGCTGGCTCAGGCGGATAGACGCAAGGTCGGCGAAACTGGCTTCGGCACTGGCCTCATTGGCATTCAGGGTTTCGCGCAGCTTGCCCCACAGGTCGATCTCCCAGCTCACGCCCAACTGGGCGTTGTAGGTGTTGCGAATGCCACTGCTGTTATTGGACAGGCTGGAACTGGAGCTGCCGGTTCCCTGCGCCGAGCGGTTCTTGCTGGCGCTCAGGTCCAGACTGGGGAACAGCGCCGCACGGCTGCTGCGCACCAGCGCCTGGGCCTGGCGATACTGGGCTTCTGATTGCGCCACGGTCTGGTTGCTGCGGTTGAGCTCTTCGACCAACGCGTTGAGCCCGGCATCGCCGTAGATTTCCCACCAGGCGCCGCGGGCGATGGCGTCGGACGGCGAGGCCTGGGTCCAGCCTTCGGCGTGCTTGAACTGCGCCGCCGTGCTGTTCAGCTCGGGGCGGTGGTAATCGGGGCTCAGGGTGCAGGCACTGAGCAAGGCCAGGCACAACCCGGCGCCGAGCAGGCGCGAGCCACGGCCACGGGCCAGTGCTTGCAGGGCACGATGAAGTGGGGTCTGGGCAAAAGTCATAGCGGGGTTTCCAGGGCGGCGTCGGTGCGCACGCCGCGCCAACGGTTGAAACGGTGGCGCAGGCGGTCCAGGTACAGGTAAACCACCGGCGTCGTATAAAGGGTGAGGATCTGGCTGAACACCAGGCCGCCGATGATGGTCAGGCCCAGCGGCTGACGCATTTCTGCGCCTTCAGCCTGGCTCAACAGCAATGGCAATGCGCCAAGGATCGCCGCCAGGGTGGTCATCAGGATCGGCCGCAGGCGTAGCAGGCAGGCCCGGCGTATCGACTCTTCCGGCGAAAAGCCCTGATGGCGCTCCAGTTGCAGGGCCAGGTCGATCATCAGGATGGCATTTTTTTTCACCACCCCGATCAACAGGAACAGCCCCAGCAACGAGATCAGGCTGAACTCGCCACCGGTGACGTACAGCGCCAGCAAGGCTCCGACGCCCGCCGAAGGCAGTGTCGAGAGAATGGTCAACGGGTGAATGTAGCTTTCATACAGAATGCCCAGCACCAGGTACACCAGCAGCAGTGCGCCAAGGATCATGAATGGCTGGCCCTGCTGGGTCTTGGCAAAGGCATCGGCAGTGCCGCCGAGCTTGGCAATCACCTCCTCGGGCAAGCCCAGCTTGGCCACCGCGCGCTCCAGCGCCGCCATGGCCTGGTCGGGGCTGTAGCCCTCGGCGACGTCGAAAGCGATGTCTTCCGAAGCGAACTGGCCTTCGTGGCTGACCCGGTCGTTGGCCAGGCTGTTCTCGTAGTGGGCGATGGTCGACAACGGCACCCGGGCGCCGTCGGCGGTGATCACCTGCACTTGCTCCAGCGTGCTCGGGTCCCAGGCGTATTTCGGGTTGATCTCCAGCACCACCTGGTACTGGTTGAGGCTGTCGTAGATAGTGGAGATCTGCCGCTGGCTGTAGGCGTTGTTCAGTACCGCGGTGACCATGTCCATGTCGATGCCCAGGCGCTTGGCCTGGTCACGGTCGACCACCAGCGTCACCTGTTGGGTACCAGCACCATCGCGGGCGTCGATGGCGGTCAGCTCAGGCAGTGCACGCAGCGCCGCGACCACCTTGGGGAACCATTCGCGCAATGCCGAAAGATCGCCGCTTTGCAGGGTATACAGGTACTGCGAAGAGGTCTGGTCACGCCCACCGCCACCCAGTTGCAGGTCCTGGTCGGCCATCAGGAACAGGCGCCCGCCGGGCACTTTGGGCAGTTCCTTGCGCAGGCGCTCGATCACCTTCTGCGCATCGATCTTGCGCTCGCTGATCGGTTTCAGGCGCACCAGCACAAAAGCGTTGTTGGTACCGCTGTTGCCACCGATGAAACCGGCGACGCTCTGTACTGCCGGGTCGGCCAGCAAGGCCCGGCGGTAGATTTCCATCTTCGGCTGCATCACGCTGAACGACAGGCCGTCGTCGCCCCGAATGAAGCCCATCAATTGGCCGGTATCCTGCTGGGGCATCAACGTCTTGGGCACCACCACGTACAGGGCGATGTTGACGCCGATGGTGGCCAGCAGGCTGAGCAGGGTCAGGCGCTTGTGGCGCAGGGCCCAGCCCAGGCTGCGGTCATAGGCAGCAACCATGCGCTGATGCAGCTTGTCGCTCCAGCGCTGCAGGCGGCTCTGCTCGGCCTGGTGCGGCTTGAGCCAGCGGGCGCAGAGCATCGGTGTCAGGGTCAGCGACACCACCAGCGAGACGATGATCGCCGCTGCCAGGGTGATGGAAAACTCCTGAAACAGGTTGCGCACGATGCCACCCATGAACAGGATGGAGACGAACACCGCCACCAGCGACACGTTCATCGACAGCAAGGTGAAGCCCACTTCCTTGGCGCCCAGGTAGGCCGCCTTCATCGGCGGTTGGCCGTTCTCGATGTGCCTGGAGATGTTTTCCAGCACCACGATGGCATCGTCCACCACCAGCCCGGTGGCAAGGATCAGCGCCATCAGCGACAGGTTGTTGAGCGAGAAACCGCACAGGTACATGACCGCGAACGTACCCACCAGCGATACCGGCACCGCCAGGCTGGGGATCAGCGAGGCGCGCAGGCTGCCGAGGAACAGGTAGACCACCAGAATCACCAGCACCACGGCGATCAGCAGGGTGTGCTCGGCCTCTTTGAGGGTGGCCTTGATCACGGGCGAGCGGTCCATGGCCACGTTCAGTTGCACGCTGGCTGGCAGCAACGACTGCAGTGCCGGAAGCTGCGCCTTGATCTGGTCGACCGTTTCGATGATGTTGGCGCCGGTCTGGCGGTTGACCACCAGCAGCACCGCTGCCTGGTCGTTGAAGAAACCGCTGTTGTAACGGTTTTCAACACCGTCGGTGACGGTCGCCACGTCAGACAGGCGCAGAATGGTGCCGTTCTGCTGGCGAATCACCACCGGCTCATAGTCCTTGGCGCTTTCCAACTGGTCGTTGGCCCGCACCTGCCAGTTGCGCTCGGCGTCCTCGACAAAGCCCATGGGCCGGCGCTGGTTGGCGTTGGACACCGCAGTGCGCACCTCGTCCAGCGACAGGTTGTACTGGTTGAGCAATTGCGGCTCGACGGCAATGCGCACGGCCGGCAGCGAACTGCCACCGATCTGCACCTCCCCTACCCCCGATACCTGAGCCAGGCTCTGTGAAAGGATGGTGTCGGCCAGGTCATACAGCTGGCCTTTCTGCAACACATCCGAGGTCAGCGACAGCACCATGATCGGCGCCTGCGACGGGTTGATCTTCTTGTAGGTGGGCATGCTGCGCATGCCACTGGGCAGCAGGTTGCGGGTAGCGTTGATCGCCGCTTGCACCTCACGGGCTGCGCCATCGATGTCACGGCCCAACTCGAAGCCGATGACTACCCGTGTCGAACCCTGGTTGGAGCTGCTGGTGAGCGTAGTGACGCCGGCGATGCTGCCCAGCTTGCGCTCCAGCGGTGTGGCCACGGTGGACGCCATGACCTCGGGGCTTGCACCGGACAGGTTCGCCGACACCACGATCACCGGGAAGTCCATTTGCGGCAGTGGCGCCACCGGCAGCAAGCCAAAGCTGACCCCGCCCAGCAGCATGATCGCCAGGCTCAACAGCATGGTCGCCACCGGGCGACGGATGAAAGGCCCGGACAGGTTCATGCCTGGGCCTGCTTCACGTCAGTGGCCGGGCGCAGGCGGCGGGCCAGGCGATCGAAGTACAGGTAGATGACCGGAGTGGTGAACAGCGTCAGCACCTGGCTGACCAGCAACCCGCCGACCATCACCAGGCCCAGTGGCTGACGCAGCTCGGCGCCGGAACCGGTGGCAAGCATCAGCGGCACCGCACCAAACAGCGCGGCCAGGGTGGTCATCAGGATCGGCCGGAAGCGCAGCAGCGCCGCCTGGTAGATGGCATCGCGCGGGCTCATGCCCTGATTGCGCTCAGCCTCCAGGGCGAAGTCGATCATCATGATCGCGTTCTTCTTGACGATACCGATCAGCAGGATGATGCCGATGATGGCGATCATGCCCAGGTCGTTACCGCTGATGAGCAAGGCCAGCAAGGCACCGACCGCCGCCGACGGCAGGGTCGAGAGGATGGTGACCGGGTGGATGTAGCTTTCGTACAGCACCCCCAGCACGATGTACATGGTCACCACCGCCGCCAGAATCAGCAGCAAGGTACTCGACAGCGACGCCTGGAAGGCCTCGGCCGCACCCTGGAAGCGGGTTTGCACGCCCAGCGGCATGCCGATGTCCTTCTGCACCTGCTCGATCACCTGCACGGCTTCGCCCAGCGATGCGCCGTGGGCCAGGTTGAACGACAAGGTCACCGCCGGGAACTGGCCAATGTGGGAAATAGCCAGCTGCGCTTGACGCTGCTCGATCCGCGCCAGCGCCGAAAGGCGCACCTGACCGCCATCGGTGGCCTTGACGTGGATCGACTCCAGCGCCTGCGGGCCGATCGTGGCGGCGTCTTGGGACTGCAACACCACGCGGTACTGGCTGGCCTGGGTGTAGATGGTCGAGATCTGCCGCTGGCCGAAGGCGTCGTACAGGGCATTGGTGATCTGCGACACGCTGATCCCCAGGCGGCTGGCCATATCACGGTCGATCACCAGGTACACCTGCAAGCCCTTGTCCTGCAGGTCGCTGGCCACATCGGCCAGTTCCGGGCGCTGCTGCAGCGCCTGCACCAGCTTGCCGCTCCACTGCGCCAGCAGGTCGGCGTCCGGCGACGACAAGCTGAACTGGTACTGGGTACGGCTGACCCGGTCCTCGATGCTCAGGTCCTGCACCGGCTGCATGAACAGGCGGATGCCCACCAGCCGGTCGACCTGCGGCTGCAGGCGGCTGATCACTTCGCTGGCGCTGACATCGCGCTCGCCGTGGGGCTTGAGGTTGATCAGCAGGCGACCGCTGTTGAGCGTGGCGTTGTCGCCATCTACGCCAATGTAGGACGACAGGCTTTGCACGGCCGGGTCTTGCAGGATGACCTTGCTCAGGGCCTGCTGACGTTCGCTCATGGCGGCGAACGAGGTGGACTGCGGCGCTTCGGAAATACCCTGGATCACCCCGGTGTCCTGCACCGGGAAGAAGCCCTTGGGCACGACCATGTACAGGAACACCGTGAGCACCAGGCTGGCCACCGCCACCAGCAAGGTCAGCGGCTGATGCTTGAGCACCCACTGCAGGGCACTGCCGTAGTGCTTGATCAGCCAGTCGATCCAGGCGCCACTGGCACGGTAGAAGCGGCCTTGCTCTTCTTCCTTGGGCTCGCGCTTGAGCAGACGCGCGCACATCATCGGCGTCAGGGTCAGGGACACCACCAGGGAAATCAGAATGGCCACTGCCAGCGTGATGGCGAACTCGCGGAACAGGCGACCGACCACGTCCGCCATGAACAGCAACGGGATCAGGACCGCAATCAGCGAGAAGGTCAGCGAAATCAGGGTGAAGCCAATCTGTCGGGCGCCCTTGAGCGCCGCCTGCATGGGCGTCTCGCCCTCTTCGATATGCCGGGAGATGTTCTCCAGCATGACGATGGCATCATCGACCACAAAGCCGGTGGCGATGGTCAGGGCCATGAGCGTCAGGTTATTGACCGAGAACCCGGCCAGGTACATGACCCCGAACGTCCCGATCAGCGACAGCGGCACGGCAATCGACGGAATGAGGGTGGCGCTGAAGCGGCGCAAGAAAACGAAGGTGACCATCACCACCAGAACGATGGCGATGAGTAGTTCGTGCTGCACGTCCTTGACCGCGGCGCGAATGGTCTGGGTGCGGTCGGTCAGCACCGACACATCGAGGCCGGCCGGCAGGTTGTCGGTGATCGACGGCAGCAGGCCCTTGATGCGGTCGACCACTTCGATCACGTTGGCGCCCGGCTGACGCTGGATGTTCAGCAGCACAGCATGGTTCTCGTTCGCCCAGGCGGCCAGCCGCTCGTTTTCGGCGCCGTCGACGATTTCGGCCACATCCTTCAGGCGCAGCGGCGCACCGTTGTTGTAGGCCAGGATCAGGTTGGCGTATTCCTCGGGAGAGCGCAGCTGGTCGTTGGCATCGAGCATCGACACCCGGGTCGGGCCGTCGAAGTTGCCTTTGGGCTGGTTGACGTTGGAGGCACCGATCAGCGTGCGCACGTCATCCAGATTCAAGCCATTGGCCGCCAGGGCGTCGACGTTGACCTTGATGCGTACCGCCTGGCGCTGGCCACCGGCAATGCTGACCATGCCCACGCCGCTGATTTGCGCAAGCTTTTGCGCCACGCGGGTATCGACCAGGTCGTTGAGCTTGGGCAGCGGCATGGTCTTGCTGGAGATGGCCAGGGTCAGCACCGGGGTGTCGGCCGGGTTGACCTTGTTGTACACCGGCGGTGCCGGCAGGTCACTGGGCAGCAGGTTGCTGGCGGCGTTGATCGCGGCCTGTACCTGTTGCTCGGCAACGTCCATGTTCATGTCGAGGTTGAAACGCAGGGTCAGCACCGACGCGCCGCCAGAACTGGTCGAAGCCATCTGTTCCAGGCCCGGCATCTGGCCGAACTGGCGCTCCAGTGGCGCGGTGACGGCGCTGGTCATCACCTGCGGGCTGGCGCCGGGGTACAGGGTCATGACGCGAATGGTCGGGTAATCCACCTGCGGCAAGGCGGAAACCGGCAGCAACTTGTAGGCGATCAGGCCGGCCAGCACGATGGCCAGCATGCTCAGCGTGGTGGCGACCGGGCGCAGGATGAACAGGCGCGACAGGTTCATGCGCCCGCCTTGCCTGCTGCGTTGCCAGGTTGTGCTTCACCTGTTGTTTGGGCCGCACCCTTGGCTTCCTGCCCTTGCAGGTGCTGGCCTGGGCTGGTCGGCACTTGCGAGCTGTCTTCGACCACTTCCACCTGGGTGCCTTCGCGCAGGCGGTCGGTGCCTTCCAGCACCAGGCGGTCGCCGGCCTTCAGGCCGTCGAGAATGACGCTGTTCTCGCCATCGCTGGCGCCCACCTTCAGCTTGCGGACATTGACGGTGCTCTGCTCGTTGACCACATAGGCGAAGGTGCCATCGTTGCCGAACTGGATGGCCGCGGCCGGGGCCATGACCACCTGCTTGAGGGTGTCGGCCAGCAAGCGCACGTTGACGAACTGGTTGGGGAACAGGGCCAGGTCCTTGTTCTCGAAGCGGCCTTTGAACTTGAGTGTGCCTGTGGTGGTGTCGATCTGGTTGTCGATGCTGCCCAGCACACCGGTGGACTGCAGCTTGCTGTCACTGCGGTCCCAGGCCTCGACTGGCAGGCTGGCGCCACTGCGGTAGCGCTCCAGCACAGTGCTCAGTTCGGTTTCCGGCAGGGTGAAGGCGACGTTGATCGGCTCGGTCTGGGTGATCACCACCAGCGCGGTGGTGTCGTTGGCGGCTACCAGGTTGCCCAGATCGAGCTGGCGCAGGCCCACCCGGCCACTGATCGGCGCACGGATCTGGGTGAAATCGAGGTTCAGGCGAGCGTCGTTGACCTGCGCCTGATTGGTCTTGACCAACCCCTGGAACTGCGCAACCTGGGCTTGGGCGGTGTCCAGGGTTTGCTTGGCGATGCTGTCTTCGGCGTACAGGCCTTTATAGCGGGCCAGGTCGACCTGAGCATTCTTCAACTGCGCCTGGTTCTGCGCCAAGGTGCCTTCGGCCTGCTGCAGGGCGATGCGATAAGGGCGCGGGTCGATTTCGGCCAGCAGGTCGCCAGCCTTGACGCGCTGGCCTTCCTTGAAGTGGATTTTCACCAGTTCGCCAGCCACGCGGCTGCGCACATTGACCGTATTGGTCGCGGTGACCGTGCCCAAGGCTTTGTAGTAGAGGGGGAAGTCGCCTGTCCGCGCCGGCACGACGCGTACCGGCACCGGGTCGCTGGAACCGCCAAAACCTGGTCGGCCGCCGATCATGCCCACGCCCTTGCCACCGCGCCCGCCACTGGCTTCTTTATGCGCAGGCGTCGCTGCGGGCCACAGCCACCAGGCCAGTGCAGCCACCAGCAGCAGGATCAGCAGGCCGACGAGCCAGCGACGGAGGGAACGGGAATTGGACGCTTGCATGGGTTGAACGAACCTTGTTCGGAATGACGACTTGGGGAGGATGAACGATAAGCACTGCCATCGTTTTAGCAAAGGGCCTTTACCAGAGGTTTACCTTTGCCTGACGTTGCCAAGAGGCGGAATTTTAAATGAAAACGGCCCGGAACGTGTTCCGGGCCGTTACAGGGTGTTGCTTGGAGCGGTGACGGGCCTGAAGGTTCGGTTGCCTGGCCTGGCCCTTTCGCGGGTGAACCCGCTCCTACGGGGATGTCACAGCCTTTGAAAACTGTGCCGCACGTTGTAGGAGCGGGTTTACCCGCGAAGAGGCCATCACAGGCTACAGACGCCCGCCCTGCCCCACGCAATCCTTACTTCAGTACAGCCAGCGCCGCCTCGTAGTTCGGCTCGTCAGCAATTTCGCCAACCAGTTCGCTGTGCAGCACCTTGTCGTTCTCGTCCAGCACCACCACGGCGCGGGCGGCCAGGCCGGCCAGCGGGCCATCGGCGATGGCTACGCCGTAGTTTTCGAGGAACTCGCGACCACGCAGGGTCGACAGGTTATTCACGTTGTCCAGCCCCTCAGTGCCGCAGAAGCGTGCCTGGGCGAACGGCAGGTCAGCCGAGATGCACAGCACCACGGTGTTGGCGACGTCGTTGGCCTGGGCGTTGAACTTGCGCACCGAGGTGGCGCAGGTCGGGGTATCGACGCTCGGGAAGATGTTCAGCACCTTGCGCTTGCCGGCGTAGTCTTTCAGCGACTTGTCAGCCAGGCCTTCACCTACCAGGGAGAAAGCCGGAGCCTGGGCGCCGGCCTGTGGCAAGTTGCCGTTGACCTGGACCGGGTTGCCTTTGAGAGTCACTTGAGCCATGACGAAATCCTTATGCGGGGTTTGAAAAGGACACTGAGTTAAGCATGAAGGCAGCCGGGTGCCTATGGGGGCAGGTGAAATTGTTCTATTGCCGGACGATTTTTGTGGACAAAATGACGACCCCCGACTGTCACGGCCAGTTGCTTCACGGCTGCCAATAAGCCCTCGGCAGGAACCTACAACGCTATCAGAAATTTCGCCACTCAGTTCGGCTTGTGCATCCTCAAGGCAGCGCTACCATCAGACGCCTGACAACAAGGGGAATACATAGATGAACGCTACCAACACGAGACCTGAAAAACCGGCCAGCCTGGCTCGTGGTTAGCAGCGTGCACCGCCCCGCTGGTTCGCTTCGGCGCTATCTGTGTTCGACGCTGCTGATTCTGTTATGTCTGCTGGGTGTGTTTCCCCTGGACGTGATCCTCCCGTCATTCCCTGCGCTGGCCAATGAGTTTCGAGTCGACACAAAACAGATTGCGTACTCGGTGAGCTTTTTTGCTGTTGGTGTGGCCATGGCGCAAATCGTGATCGGCCCACTGTCGGATGGCATCGGGCGCAAGCGTTTGTTGCTCGCTGGGTTGAGCGTATCCATTGTGGGGGCGCTCGGTTGCGTATTTTCAACCCATTATGAAACGTTCATGGCCTTTCGCTTGGTGCAGGCCCTGGGTTGCGGCAGCCTCGTGCTAGGCCAGGCGCTTGTGCAGGACCTCTACAGCGGTACACAACGCAATGCCATGCGCATCCTGTTAACAAGCGCGAGCGGGTTGTTCATCTCACTGTCACCGCTGGCAGGTGCTTTGCTTCAACAGTCGTTTGGCTGGAAGGCAAGCTTTACGGTATTCGTGATCATCGCTGCAATCGTTTCACTTTTATCGTATGTGCTGCTTCATGACACACCTGCGGCGCGCGACCGGGCGCCAAGCATGTCCAGTTATCGGGTGATGCTGCGAGACACGGACTATCTCGCGCATTCCATGCTCTCCAGCCTCGCCTTTGCCTGCCATTTTTCCTTTATCGTCATAGCGCCCTTGCTGCTGATGGGCAGGCTGGAGCTGACGGCCTATCAATTCTCTCTGGTCTTTATCGGCTATGGGTTGGCATACATCGCCGGCGGCATGGCTGCCACCTACTTGAACAGTCGCGTAAGCCCGCAAACTCAAATAAAAGCAGGCTTGCTGCTTATAAGTACTGCGGGCATTACCCTTTTGATGTGGGGGCGGGTAGCAGGTTTATCTGTGCTGGGGGTTCTACTGCCGATGATTGTCTGTACCACCGGGACAACCTTGGTACGCCCCGCCGCAACAACCCAGGCTTTGGCGCGCTATCCGAGTCAGGCAGGTGCGGCAGCGTCGCTCAATGCGACATTGCTGTTCGCCGGTGCCGGTTTGACGAGCAGTGTGGTCGCAGCTTTGGAAAGCGAGCTACCGGCAGGCTTGGGCATGCTGTTCGTGGTGGTCAGCCTTTGCGGGTGGTGGCTGCTTGCACGCACCAAGAACGATGGAATGCAACGCTGTTGAAACCTTGATCAGGCAAAAAAATGCCCGAGTGACGACAAGCGCCCCGGGCATTCTTGAATGAAACGGGTGAATCAGCTTACAAGGCCGTACACCACCGAAGTCAGCGCAACCAGGCCGACCACAACGACGAACACGTTGGAGGCCGCACCGCTGTACTTGCGCATCGATGGCACACGGCGAATGGCGTACATCGGCATCAGGAACAACAGCACCGCGAGGATCGGGCCGCCGAGCGACTCGATCATGCCGAGAATGCTCGGGTTGAGCGTGGCAACGATCCAGCACACCACCAGCATCAGTGCAGCGACCACGCGGTCCAGGGCTTTGGCGCCCGGACGCGCACCGGTCTTGGCGATGATGCCCTTCAGGCCTTCGCTGGCACCGATATAGTGGCCGAGGAACGACTTGGCGATGGCCACGAAGGCGATCAACGGCGCAGCGAACGCGATGGTCGGGTTGCTGAAGTGGTTGGCCAGATACGACAGGATCGACAGGTTCTGCGCCTTGGCTTCGGCCAGCTGGGCGCTGCTCAGGGTGAGCACGCAGCTGAACACGAAGAACAGCACCATCGCCACCATCAGCAGGTGGGCACGACGCAGGATCTGGCCGCTACGCTCGTCGGCGTGCTCGCCGTAACGGCGCTTCTGGTCGACGGCAAAGGCCGAAATGATCGGCGAATGGTTGAACGAGAACACCATCACCGGAATGGCCAGCCACAGGGTGTGCAGGAAGGCCGAGGCCGGCGGCACCTCTGTGGCACTGTCGAGAATGCCACCGGTCCAGTGCGGCACCAGGTACAGGCCCAACAACGCCAGAGCGACGATGAACGGGTAGACCAGCAGGCTCATGACCTTGACCGTGGCCTGCTCCCCGCAGCGCACGATGGCCAGCAGGCCGAGAATCAGCACGAATGACAGGATTGCCCGTGGCGGCGGCTGCATGTGCAGCTGGTGTTCCATGAAGCTGGACACGGTGTTGGTCAGCGCCACGCTGTAGATAAGCAGGATCGGGAAGATCGCGAAGAAGTACAGCACGGTGATCGAGGCGCCGGCGGTGACGCCGAAATGCTCCTTGACCACTTCGGTGATGTCGCCGCCATCGCGCCCGGAAAGGACGAAACGGGTCAGCCCGCGGTGGGCGAAATAGGTCATCGGGAAGGCCAGCACGGCCAGGATCAGCAGCGGCCAGAAGCCGCCAAGGCCCGCGTTGATCGGCAGGAACAGTGTCCCGGCGCCGATGGCTGTGCCGAACAGGCCCAGCATCCAGGTGGTGTCTTGACGCGCCCAGGTGCCTAGGGTGGCGGGGGTCGATTCTGCAAAGCGTTGTTCAACGCTTGGGGCCTGCTCATTCATTCCGGGTGAAGCTCCACTCGCAAGACTGCAACAGGCTGAGAATGGCGAAATAGACGTTTCGCCCAACTCAACCGGAAAAGAGGGGCGCGATTGTGCACGGAAAGGTTGCACTTGCGAAGCCCTTTTCCGAGGAGCGGTTGCACTTGTCTTTACAAGCGGAAGGCATTGCTGGTGTCGTTCGATGGAATGTAGCGGCCTGGGGGCCTGTGTGAGCCGCCTGTGGGAGCCGCCTGTGGGAGCGGCCTTGCGTCGCGATAGGGCCGCAAAGCGGCCCCAGCAATGTCAGCGGCAAAGCTGCAATCGTGGGGGCGCTCCGCACCCCTTTCGCGACGCAAGGCCGCTCCCACAAAGTCCAACCGCGCCCCGCAGGAGGGTCCGTGGCTGGCGAGTTACTTCTGAACGGCAGCGAACGCTTCGGCAACCCGTTGCAGGTTGGCCGGGCGCAGGCCGGACATGCACACACGGCCGCTGTCGATCAGGTAAACGCCGAACTCGTCACGCAGGCGACGTACCTGCTCGACGCTGAAGCCGGTGTAGCTGAACATGCCGCGCTGGCGCAGGAAGAACTGGAAGTCCTGGCCCGGCAGCAGCACGGCCAGGGCATCGACCAGCGCCTGGCGCATGTCAAGGATACGCTTGCGCATCACTTCGACTTCTTCGGCCCACTGGGCATTAAGGCCAGCATCGCTCAGTACGCCGGCAACCAGCTGGGCGCCGAAGTTGGGCGGGCTGGAGTAGTTGCGGCGCACGGTGGCCTTCAGCTGGCCAAGCACGCTCTGGGCAGTGGCCTCGTCATCGCACACCACCGACAGGCCGCCCACCCGCTCACCATACAGCGAGAAGATTTTCGAGAAGGAGTTGCTGACCAGGCACGGAACGCCCGCACGGGCCATTTCGCGGATAGCGTAGGCGTCTTCTACCAGGCCTTCGGCGAAGCCCTGGTAAGCGATGTCGAGGAATGGGATCAGCTGGCGCGCCTTGACCACTTCGACCACTTGTTGCCACTGGTGCTGCTCCAGATCGGCACCGGTAGGGTTGTGGCAGCACGGGTGCAGCAGCACCACGCTGTTGGCCGGCAGGCTCTGCAAGGTGGCCAGCATGCCGTCGAAGTCCACGCCACGGGTGGCCTGGTCGAAGTACGGGTAGGTGTGGACCTTGAAGCCTGCACCTTCAAAGATGGCGCGGTGGTTGTCCCAGGTCGGGTTGCTGACCCAGACTTCAGACTGCGGGAAGTAGCGCTTGAGGAAGTCGGCACCGACCTTCAGGGCGCCGGAGCCACCCACGGTCTGTACGGTGGCCACCCGGCCGCCGGTCACGGCCGGGTGATCGGCACCGAACAGCAGCGCCTGAATGGCTTGGCGGTAACCGGCCAGGCCTTCCATCGGCAGGTACAGGGAGGCTTCGTGGTCCTGACCGGCAATGCGTTTTTCCACCGCATCCACCGCCGCCAGTTGCGGCACCACGCCGGCCTCATCGTAGTACAGGCCAATACTCAGGTTGACCTTGTCGGCGCGCGGGTCGGCCTTGAAGGTTTCCATCAACGAGAGGATCGGGTCGCCGGCATAGGCATCGACATGTTTGAACACAGCGTGCAGCTCCTTGGATCAGGACGGTACGGAAAGTCAGCCCTGAGCATACCCGGAGAGAGGGCTCAGGAACATCCACTATTGTGCAAGGTTGTCTATGCAACATTGCATGGCCGGGGTTAAGGGCTGGATTCTTTGCGGGTTAACCCGCGAAAGGGCCAGATCAGCCAAGCAGCTCTTTCAGGCCTTGCAACTCCTGCTCGGTCACTGCCACCCCCTCCTCTTCGGCCACCTCACGCTCACGATAGCGCCGCTCACCCGGCATCCGGGTCAGCCCGACTGCCTGCATCTGCTCCACCAGTTCGCGGCTGCGCTGGGCAAAGCGCTCGCCCTCGGCCTTGCCTGGGTCGATGACGATGATCAACTGCCCGGTCCATGGCGTTTTCGCCCCGGGATGCCCGGACCAATCGAACTCCCAGGAGAAATGACCGCCGGTCAGCGCCGCCGCCAGCAGCTCGACCATCATCGACAACGCCGAGCCCTTGTGCCCGCCAAATGGCAGCAGGGCGCCGCCTTCCAGAATCGCCTTTGGGTCGGTGGTCGGCTGGCCATCGGCGTCCACCCCCATGCCCTCCGGCAATTGCTGGCCGGCACGCGCGGCAATTTGCACATCGCCATGGGCCATGGCACTGGTGGCCATGTCGAAAACGATCGGGTCATGCTCAGCGCAAGGCGCAGCAAAAGCGATGGGGTTGGTACCGAACAGTGGCTTGCGCGCACCATGCGGCACCACGCACGTCATGCTGTTGACCACGCTGAGGGCTACCAGGCCCTCTTCGGCGAACGGCTCTACATCCGGCCACAACGCAGCGAAGTGGTGCGAGTTGTGGATCGCCAGCACGGCAATGCCTGCGTTGCGTGCCTTCGCCACCAACAGCTCACGGGCCGCCGCCAGTGCTGGCTGGGCAAAACCGCCCGCAGCATCGACACGCACATAACCGGCGGCCACGTCGCTGACCTGTGGCGTGGCCTGGCCATCGACCCAGCCGCTGGCCAAGGTCGAGACATAACCGGGCATGCGGAACACCCCATGGCTATGGGCGCCATCACGCTGGGCGCTGGCGCAGTTGTGGGCCAGCACCCGGGCCACGGCCTCGCTGCACCCATGGCGCTGGAAAATGGCCTGCAACAGGCTTTGCAGCTCGGTAAACGGCATGCGCACAACGGTGCTGGTGGCAGGTGCGGACATCTGAAGCTCCTTGTTGATTTTGGAATGGCTACAGCGTTGCAACGACAAAAACTTTCCTTCATGTGACAGCAATCTGTCAAATGTTGACTTGATGACAGAAAACATTCATTTTCTTCCCAAGCCTCACCCCTGGAGCCGCAGCATGAGCCAACTGATCAAGCAACGCCTGGAAAACAGCCTCGAAGGGGCCGCTGCCTCGGGTCGCAAGATCGCCACCTACATGCTTGCCAACCTGCACGAACTGCCGTTCCAGACCTCGGCCAGCATTGCCGCCAAGCTGGGCGTCAGCGAATCCAGCGTCGGGCGCTACTGTCGCTCACTGGGTTATGCCCACCTCAAGGCGCTTAAGCAAGACCTGCAGAACGATCTGGGCGATGGCCCGTGGCTGGTGGGTGATCGCTTGCAAGATTACCGCCAGAACCAGGACGCCAGCGACAACGCCGGCAGCCTGGAGCTGGAAATCGCCGCCCTGGTGCGCGTACACGAGTACCGCCAGAGCCCGGCCTGGCACAACGTGGCGCAACGCCTGGCGAGCAAACCGCGAGTGTTCATCGCCGGCTTCCAGACCGAGCGTGGCATCGCCATGTGCATGAGCCACCTGCTGCAATACCTGCGCGATGGTGTG
The DNA here is from genome assembly GCF_043103865.1 of Pseudomonas sp. yb_5. Classification (NCBI taxonomy): domain Bacteria; kingdom Pseudomonadati; phylum Pseudomonadota; class Gammaproteobacteria; order Pseudomonadales; family Pseudomonadaceae; genus Pseudomonas; species Pseudomonas sp. yb_5. The sequence goes on along the minus strand of NZ_JBICKE010000099.1, from coordinate 24,945 downwards.
CAACTGGTCGACATCAGCGCCGGGCACTTCGGCGAAGTGCTGCTGGGCCGTGCCGAAGACAGCGCTCTGGTGGTGTTCGAGGCGCGCCGTTATTCCCGCCATGCCCTGATGCTGTGCCAGAAGGCGCGCGAGGCTGGCATTGCGGTCACCTTGGTGACCGACACTTTCTGTGACTGGGCGGATGCCAATGCCGACGAGGTGTTCCGCATCCCCACCGAGTTCAACCTGTTCTGGGAATCCACCTCGACGATGTTGTCGTGGGTGCATCTGATGGTCAACGAGGTCTGCAAGAAGCTCGGGCCAGATGTTGAAAAACGCTTGGAAGCAACTGCCGCTCTACATAACGAATTCGTCGGCTACACCTCGTGGTCGACGGGCAAACAACAATAGCAAGAGTGCAATGAGGTGCAGAGATGAACAAGTCCATGGCCTTGGTGGGTGCGTGCGCCCTGCTGCTGGCGGGTGCCGCCAGCGCTGAAACCCTGCGGTTCGCCACCGAGGGTGCCTACCCGCCCTTCAACTATGTAGACGCCGATAACAAGCTGCATGGCTTCGATGTCGACATCACCCATGCCCTGTGCGAACAGATGAAAGTCGAATGCACGCTGGTGGCCCAGGACTGGGAAGGCATCATCCCCGCCCTGATGGCGCGCAAGTATGACGCGGTGGTAGCGTCGATGATCGATACCGAAGAGCGACGCAAGAAGATCGCCTTCACCGACCGCTACTACCGCACGCCCCTGACCGTGGCGGTTGCCAAGGACAGCAAGATCGACAGCGCCCAGACCGACTTTGTCGGCTACACCGTCGGTGCGCAGTCTTCGTCCACCCAGGCCATCTACGCCGAAGACGTGTATGGCAAGGCTGGTGCCGACGTGAAACTGTACCCGACCATGGACGAAGCCAACGCAGACCTGGCGGCCGGCCGCCTGGACGGTGTGATTGCCGACAAATTCCCGCTGCACGAGTGGATGAACAAGAACGGTGGGGATTGCTGCAAGATCCTTGGCGACGTGGCCGACACCAAGGCCGATGCCGCCATCGCTGTGCGCAAGGACGACGAAGCCCTGCGCCAGCGCCTGAATACCGCGCTGCAACAGATCGTGGCCAACGGTACCTATCAGAAGATCGCCAGCAAGTATTTTGCTTTCGATATCTACAACTGATCTTCAGGAAGTTGTGCGAACGCCCTGTGGGAGCGGCCTTGCGTCGCGATAGGGCCGCGTAGCGGCCCCGATAATCTCTGCAGTTGCATAAACCCTGGGGCCGCTACGCAGCCCTATCGCGACGCAAGGCCGCTCCCACAAGGCCGCATAACCTGCCCAAGAGGTTCGTCATGCTCGATCAATTGTCCTTGCTGTCTTTCGCCAGCGGAGGCTGGGGCCAGGCGTTGCTGGCCGGCGCGCTGGTTACCGTTTCCCTGGCCCTGGCCTGCCTGCCCATCGGCCTGCCACTGGGCCTGGTGGTCGCGCTGGCGGCGCGCTCACGCAAACGCCTGCCACGGGCCTGGGCCACCACCTTTTCTACCGTGTTCCGCGGCCTGCCCGAGCTGCTGACGCTGCTGATCATCTATTACGGCTGCCAGATCGCCGCGCAGAAGATCCTCGCCGCCATGGGTTATCAAGGTGAGTTCATCATCAACACCTTCCTCGCCGCGATGATCGCCTTCAGCCTGGTGTTCGCCGCGTTTTCCAGCGAGATCTGGCTGGCCGCCTTCAAGACCCTGCCCAAGGGCCAGCTGGAAGCCTGCTCGGCGCTTGGCCTGAGCAAGCGCACCGGTTTCGTCAAGGTGTTGCTGCCGCAACTGACCCGCATCGCCTTGCCCGGCTTGTCCAACAACTGGCTGTCGCTGCTCAAGGACACCTCGCTGGTGTCGACCATCTCGCTGGTCGACCTGATGCGCCAGACCAATCTGGCGGTCAGCGTAACCAAGGAGCCGATGTTCTTCTACGGCGTCGCCTGCCTGGGCTACCTGCTGTTCGCAGCACTGTCCGGGCGCGTGTTCGCCTACATCGAACGGCGCAGCAACCGCCACCTGCAAGGAGCACGCGCATGAGCTTCGATCAACTGCTGGCAATGGTGCTCGACCCCGACCTGCTGGAGCGCTACGGCCCACGCTTCATCGACGGCCTGCTGGTCACCGCCAAGCTGGTGGCAATTTCCTTCAGCCTGGGCGCTGTGCTCGGCCTTCTGCTGGCACTTGCGCGCATGTCTCGCAGCCTGTTGCTGCAGCGCATGGCTGCCGGCTACGTGTACTTCTTCCGCGGCTCGCCGCTGCTGGCGCAATTGTTCCTGCTGTATTACGGCCTGGGTTCGCTCAAGGGCTTCTGGCAGGACGTCGGCCTGTGGTGGTTCTTCCGCGAAGCGTGGTTCTGCACCTTGCTGGCGTTCACCCTGAACACCGCCGCCTATCAGGCCGAGATTTTCCGCGGCAGCCTGATGGCGGTTGCGCCTGGCCAGCATGAAGCGGCGCGGGCGCTGAACCTGAAACGCTCGACCACCTTCTTCAAGGTGATATTGCCGCAGTCGCTGCTGGTGGCCATCGGCCCGCTGGGCAACGAACTGATCCTGATGATCAAGGCCAGTGCGATCGCCTCGCTGGTGACGATCTACGACCTGATGGGCGTGACCAAACTGGCCTTCTCGCGCAGTTTCGACTTCCAGATCTACCTGTGGGCCGCCGTGCTCTACCTGGTGATCGTCGAACTGGTGCGGCGCCTGTTGAAACACCTGGAAGCCCGCCTGGGCCGCCACCTGAACTGACCGAAGGATACGTTTCATGCATTGCCAGACCCTTGTCCTTGGCGCCGGCATCGTCGGCGTCAGCACCGCGCTGCACCTGCAGGCACGCGGGCGCCAGGTAATTCTGATCGACCGCGACGAACCGGGCAGCGGCACCAGCCATGGCAACGCCGGGCTGATCGAGCGCTCCAGTGTCATCCCCTATGCCTTTCCGCGGCAATTGAGCGCACTGCTGCGCTACGGCCTGAACCGCCAGCCCGATGTGCGCTACAGCCTGACGCACCTGCCCAAGGCCGCACCGTGGCTGTGGCGCTACTGGCGCCAGTCGGCACCCGGGCGTCTGGCCGGCGCCGCCGCCGATATGTTGCCGCTGGTGCAGCGCTGTGTCGAAGAGCATGACGCGCTGATCGCTGCTGCCGGCCTGGAAAGTCTGGTGCAAGCCAAAGGCTGGATCGAAGTGTTCCGCGACCCAGCGCTGTTCGAGCAGGCAAAAACCGATGCCAAGGGCCTGAGCCGCTACGGCTTGCAATTCGAAATCCTCGAATGCGGGCAACTACAGGCTCGTGAACACCAGCTGGACGCCACCGTGGTCGGTGGCATCCACTGGCTCGACCCGAAAACCGTGAACAACCCCGGCGCGCTCACCCGTGGCTATGCGGCGCTGTTCCTGCAACGCGGCGGGCAGTTCGTGCATGGCGATGCGCGCAGCCTGCGCCAGGCCAATGGCCAATGGCGGGTAGAGAGCCGTCGCGGCCCGATCACTGCCGACGAAGTGGTGGCCTGCCTCGGCCCACAGTCGGCCGACCTGTTCAGCGGCCTGGGCTACCAGATCCCGCTGGCAATCAAGCGAGGCTACCACATGCACTACAGCACCCGTGACGGCGCTCAGCTGGAGCACTCCATCTGCGACACCCAAGGTGGCTATGTTCTGGCGCCGATGGCGCGCGGTGTGCGCCTGACCACCGGCATCGAGTTCGACGCAGCCAGTGCGCCTGGCAACCAGATCCAGCTGGGCCGCTGCGAGGCGCTGGCGCGCAAGCTATTCCCGGCCCTCGGCGAGCGCCTGGACGACACGCCTTGGCTGGGCCGCCGCCCCTGCCTGCCCGACATGCGCCCGGTGATCGGGCCGGCGCCGCGCCACCCAGGGCTGTGGTTCAACTTCGGCCATGCCCATCACGGCCTCACGCTGGGCCCGGTCTGCGGCCGGCTGCTGGCCGAGCTGCTCACTGGCGAGCCCCCCTTCACCGACCCCGCGCCTTACAGCGCGACCCGTTTCGACTGAACCCACGCGGGAGAACAACAAGATGACCGCACCACTGAGCCTTGCCACCCTTGCCCCCGAACCCGACCCACGTCCGGTGCTGATCCGCATCGAAGGCCTGAACAAGCACTATGGCGCGTTCCACGTGCTGCGCGACATCGACCTGCAGGTGCGCGAAGGCGAACGCATCGTGCTGTGCGGGCCGTCCGGCTCGGGCAAGTCGACCCTGATCCGTTGCATCAACCGCCTGGAAGTCGCCCAGCAGGGCAGCATCCAGGTGGACGGCATCGACCTGGCGGCCACCACGCGCGAGGCGGCACAGGTACGCAGCGACATCGGTATGGTGTTCCAGCACTTCAACCTGTTCCCGCACATGAGCGTGCTCGACAACTGCCTGCTGGCCCCCACCAGCGTGCGCGGGCTGTCACGCAAGGACGCCGAGGAGCGGGCACGCATGTACCTGAGCAAAGTCGGCATCGAAAGCCAGGCGCACAAATACCCCAGCCAGCTGTCCGGCGGCCAGCAGCAGCGCGTGGCAATCGCCCGGGCACTATGCATGAAGCCGCGGATCATGCTGTTCGACGAGCCCACTTCGGCGCTGGACCCGGAAATGGTCGCCGAAGTGCTGGATGTATTGGTGCAGTTGGCTGGGACGGGCATGACCATGCTGTGCGTCACCCATGAAATGGGCTTTGCCCGGCAGGTAGCCGAGCGGGTGCTGTTCCTTGAGGGTGGTCAGATCATCGAGGACAGCCCGCCGCAGGTGTTCTTCAACCAGCCGCGCACCGAGCGGGCCAAGGCGTTCCTGGCGCAGATACTGCATTGATTGAAAGCCTGTGGGGGCGGGTTTACCCGCGAAGAAGAAACCGCCGTGGATGGCACGGGCTTCGCCCGTGTTCGCGGGCAAGCCCGCTCCCACAAGGATCGCGCCAGCTTTTAGACGTTGAGCAAGACAGTTGCCCCCACAAGGACCGAGGAGACTTCGAGCTACCTATTCATTGCACCGCTGCAATGACCCAACTGCATCGTTAAATATTATTGACCGCAGCCCCTGCCAAACCCACGCTGCCACAGGCCCGCATCGGTTTCAGCCCCCCAAAAACGGTGTATTGCCTGCGTTAAAGCCCTCTTCCGTTGTTTGACATATCGAACGGCTCTGGCAAGCTATCTACAAGCCCCGACCGGAATCGTCGCCTCTGACGAGCCGGCAGTGCTCGGGGCCACAGGCAGCAATCAGGGCCCCGCGCCGTGCGCCTGCACAACAACGACAGGTCGAACCTGTCCCAAGGTGACATATGTCCAACAGCAACATTGGCAACAAGCAACCTTCCCTGCGCAAACCCGTCGTCCTGATGACCATGGGCACCCAAGAGCGCAAAGGCCATGACTACCAGGTCATGACCCACAAATACATTAGCCCGCTCGTCGAGTTCTCCGATTGCGTCCCGGTGTTGGTGCCCACCTGCTTCGGCACTGAAGACCTCGAGACCTACCTGGACATGGCCGACGGCGTGTACCTGACTGGCGCTGGCAGCAACATCGACCCAGCCCTGTATGGCCAGGAAAACCAGACCCCAGGCAAAGGCCAGGACCAGAACCGCGACCTGTTCGACATTCCGCTGGTCAAGGCGGCGATCAAGCGTGGCCTGCCCATCTTCGGCATCTGCCGTGGCATGCAGGAAATCAACGTGGCCCTGGGTGGTGACATTTACCAGAAGGTGTATGCCGAACCTGGGTTCAATGACCATCGGGAAAACCCCGAAGACCCGGTCGAAGTGCAGTACGCCCAGGTGCATGGGGTGAAGATCCAGCCGGGCAGCTGGCTGCACGACACCCTGGGTACCGACGAGATTCGCGTCAACTCGCTGCATGGCCAAGGCCTGCACAAGCTCGGCGCCGGTATTGAAGCCATCGCCCGTGCCGAAGACGGCTTGGTCGAGGCGATTCACGCGCCAAGCATTTCGCCGTTCCTGTTCGCCGTGCAGTGGCACCCCGAATGGCAAGCGGCGAAGAACCCTGATTCGATAAAGATCTTCCAGGCTTTCGGCGACGCTTGCCGGGCCCAGGTACGCAAGGCGCAAACCAAGCGTCAGCACGCGGCCTGACCTTCAGTTTCCTCTGCTTTGATCGCGGGGCGGTGCAAGGCCGCCCCCGTTTCCCCGGTCACCCTCTGCTGGTCCCAGAACACTTCCCGTGGAATCGGGCGGCGGGCTTGTGCCTGTCTCCGCGATCGTTTTTTCTTCCCCTCAAGAGATACGATGACTGCCATGTATTTGTCGTCGTACCTGCTGCGCCTGTGAAATCGAGCGCCGCCCGCGCGGCGCTTCGCGGGTAAACCCGCTCCTACGTTTGTTTCGGGCCAGTATCGCCTGTCCCAGACGCGCGCGACTGCCTTGTTTGTACGACACGATATCGAGGCATGCGCCAAGGCGTTCGCGCGCAAATGCCACAGGCATAACTGGCCCGACAAACGTAGGAGCGGGTTTACCCGCGAAGCGCCGCGCGGGCGGCGCTCGATCTGCGCCACAACACACCTATCCAGACGGCCACCCTGGCGAGAACACAAAATTCTGAAAAAGGACTAGTCATCGAATAGGTTGTACGATAACTTACCTCCAACGCAAGACAACACCCTTCACCCAAGCGCCCCAGGATGCCAACAACAATGACTCCACAAGAACTCAAATCCATCCTCTCCCACGGCCTGCTGTCCTTCCCGGTCACCGACTTCAACGCCCAGGGCGACTTCAGCCCGGCTGGCTACATCAAGCGCCTTGAGTGGCTGGCCCCCTACGGCGCCAGCGCGCTGTTCGCCGCCGGCGGTACCGGTGAATTCTTCTCCCTGGCCGCCAGCGAATACAGCCAGGTGATCAAGACCGCGGTTGACACCTGCGCCACTTCGGTGCCGATCCTCGCCGGTGTCGGCGGCTCCACCCGTCAGGCCATCGAATATGCGCAAGAAGCCGAGCGCCTGGGTGCCAAGGGCCTGCTGTTGCTACCGCACTACCTGACCGAAGCCAGCCAGGACGGCGTCGCCGCCCACGTCGAAGCGGTGTGCAAATCGGTAAACATCGGTGTGGTGGTGTACAACCGCAACGTCTGCCGCCTGAACGCCGACCTGCTGGAAAAACTGGCCGAGCGCTGCCCGAACCTGATCGGCTACAAGGACGGCCTGGGTGATATCGAGCTGATGGTGTCGATCCGTCGTCGTCTGGGCGAGCGCTTCAGCTACCTGGGTGGCCTGCCGACCGCCGAAGTGTATGCGGCCGCCTACAAGGCCCTGGGTGTACCGGTGTATTCCTCGGCGGTGTTCAACTTCGTGCCGAAAACCGCCATGGACTTCTACAACGCCATCGCCCGGGACGACCACGCCACCGTGGCCAAGCTGATCGACGATTTCTTCCTGCCGTACCTGGACATCCGCAACCGCAAGGCCGGCTACGCCGTCAGCATCGTCAAGGCTGGCGCCAGAATTGCCGGTTACGACGCCGGCCCGGTGCGTACTCCGCTGACCGACCTCACCGCCGAAGAGTACGAGATGCTCGCCGCGCTGATGGACAAGATGGGCCCGCAGTAAGCGCTGCCCGCGGCCTGCCAGATGCCGCGCCCGGAGTGGGCCTGCCCCACTCCGGTTACAATTCGTGAGCCCGCACAAAAATAACTAGTGGGAGTATTGCCAGCATGCAAGCGACTAAGAAAACGCATGTGCGCTACCTGATCCTGTTCATGCTGTTTCTGGTGACCACGATCAACTATGCCGACCGCGCGACCATTGCAATCGCAGGCTCCAGCCTGCAGAAAGACCTCGGCATTGACGCCGTAACCCTCGGTTATATCTTTTCCGCCTTCGGATGGGCTTACGTGGCTGGCCAGATTCCTGGTGGCTGGCTGCTCGATCGCTTCGGTTCCAAGAACGTCTACGCCTTCAGCATCTTCACCTGGTCGCTGTTCACCCTGCTGCAGGGTTTTGTCGGTGGCCTGCCGGTTGCCTGGGCCGTGGTCACCCTCTTCACCCTGCGCTTCCTGGTGGGCTTCGCCGAAGCCCCGTCATTCCCGGGTAACGCGCGCATCGTCGCCGCATGGTTCCCGACCCAGGAACGCGGCACGGCGTCGGCCATCTTCAACTCGGCGCAGTATTTCGCCACTGCACTGTTCGCCCCGATCATGGGCTGGATCGTGTTCAGCTTCGGCTGGGAGCACGTGTTCGTGGTCATGGGTGTGATAGGCATCATCTTCTCGATGGTGTGGCTGAAAACCATCTACAACCCGCGCCAACACCCGCGCATCAGCCCAAGCGAACTCGAGCACATCGAGCAGAACGGCGGCCTGGTCGACATGGACCAGAAGCGCGGCAGCGACGGCCCGAAATGGGGTTACATCAAGCAGTTGCTGACCAGCCGCATGCTGCTGGGCGTCTACCTGGGCCAGTACTGCATCAACGCCATTACCTACTTCTTCCTCACCTGGTTCCCGGTGTACCTGGTGCAGGAACGTGGCATGACAATCCTCAAGGCCGGCTTCATCGCCTCGCTGCCGGCGGTGTGTGGTTTTATCGGTGGCGTCCTGGGTGGCGTGATCTCCGACTGGCTGCTGCGCCGCGGCAACTCGCTGACCTTCTCGCGCAAACTGCCGATCGTCTGTGGCCTGCTGCTGTCCACCACCATGGTGTTCTGCAACTACGTCGATGCCGAGTGGATGGTGGTTGGTTTCATGACGCTGGCGTTCTTCGGCAAGGGCATCGGTGCGCTGGGCTGGGCGGTGGTAGCGGACACTTCGCCCAAGCAGATCGCCGGGCTGTCCGGTGGCCTGTTCAACACCTTCGGCAACATCGCTTCGATCACCACCCCTATCGTGATCGGCTACATCATCAGCGCCACCGGCTCGTTCAAGTGGGCGCTTGTGTACGTGGGTGCCAACGCGCTGGTAGCGGTATTCAGCTACCTGGTTATCGTCGGCCCCATCAAGCGTATCGAATTGCGTGATGCCGCCCCAAAGCCACACGCTGAGCCTGCCACCGACGGCGAACTGGCCAGCTCACGTCACTGAAAGCACACACCCACGCCGGGTCACCCGGCGTGGGCGGATGTACAAAAGCCTGAGAACCTGACAAGTAGGGCCCAAACATGCAGTTGATCGAACATTCCGACTCGCCCCGCTACGTCCGCCTGCACGACGACGACAACGTCGTTGTGGTCGTCAACGACGGCGGCTTGGGCGAAGGCGCCCGCTTCGCCGACGGCCTGACCCTGGTCGAAGGCGTGCCGCAAAGCCACAAGGTGGCCACCGTGGCCATCGCCAAGGGCGAGCCGGTGCGCCGCTACGGGCAAATCATCGGCTACGCGCTGGAAGACCTGCGCCAAGGCAGCTGGGTGCAGGAAAGCCAGTTGGCCATGCCGGCCGCCCCGGAACTGGACAGCCTGCCGCGCTGCGACGCCGTGCCACAGCCGCTGCCGCCGCTGGAGGGCTTCACCTTCGAGGGCTATCGCAATGCCGACGGCACTGTCGGCACCCGCAATATCCTCGGCATCACCACCACCGTGCAATGCGTGACCGGCGTGCTGGAACATGCGGTCAAGCGCATTCGCAACGAGCTGCTGCCCAAATACCCCAACGTCGACGACGTGGTGGCCATTACCCACAGCTACGGCTGCGGCGTGGCAATCAACGCCCGCGACGCTTACATCCCGATCCGCACCGTGCGCAACCTGGCGCGCAACCCCAACCTCGGCGGCGAGGCACTGGTGATCAGCCTGGGCTGTGAAAAACTGCAAGCCGGCCAGGTGATGCACGACAACGACCCGTCGGTGGACCTCAGCGACCCATGGCTGTACCGCCTTCAAGATGCCAGCCTTGGCTTTGTAGAAATGATCGAGCAGATCATGGACCTGGCCGAAACCCGTCTGAAGAGGCTCGACCAGCGCCGCCGCGAAACGGTCCCGGCCAGCGAACTGATCCTCGGCATGCAATGCGGTGGCAGCGACGCCTTCTCGGGCATCACCGCCAACCCGGCACTGGGCTATGCCGCGGACTTGCTGGTCCGCGCTGGCGCCACTGTGCTGTTCTCTGAAGTGACCGAGGTGCGCGACGCGATCTACATGCTGACCTCGCGCGCGGAAAACCAGGACGTTGCCGACGCGTTGGTGCGCGAAATGGACTGGTACGACCGCTACCTGCAGCAAGGCGCCGCCGACCGCAGCGCCAACACCACGCCGGGCAACAAGAAAGGCGGGCTGTCGAACATCGTCGAGAAGTCGCTGGGTTCGATCGTCAAGTCGGGCAGCGGCGCTATCCAGGGCGTGCTCGGCCCAGGCGAACGGGTCAACCGAAAAGGCCTGATTTTCTGCGCCACCCCGGCCAGCGACTTTGTCTGTGGCACCTTGCAACTGGCGGCTGGCATGAACCTGCACGTCTTCACTACCGGCCGCGGCACCCCTTATGGCCTGGCCATGGCACCGGTGGTCAAGGTGTGTACCCGCAGCGAACTGGCCCAACGCTGGCCCGACCTGATCGACATCGACGCCGGTCGCATCGCCAGTGGTCGCTCGACCATCGAGGAGCTGGGCTGGGAGCTGTTCCATTACTACCTGGACGTGGCCAGCGGCCGCAAGCAGACCTGGGCCGAACAACACCGGCTGCACAACGACATCACCCTGTTCAACCCGGCGCCCATTACCTGATGCCGCAGCCCTGACCACGCATTCACACACTCCACCCTCAAGCCCACAGGAGCACCCCATGCCTGAGATCCTCGGCCATAATTTCATCGCCGGTCAGCGCAGTGCCGCTGGCCCTCAGCGCCTGCAGAGCCTGGACGCCAGCACTGGCGAAGCCCTGCCCTACAGCTTTGCCCAGGCCACCGAAGCCGAAGTGGACCAGGCCGCCAAGGCCGCTGCAGCAGCCTTCGCCGAGTTCCGCCAGTTGGCCCCGTCACGTCGGGCCGAGTTCCTCGACGCCATCGCCGCTGAACTCGACGAACTGGATGACGCCTTCGTCGCCATTGTCTGCCGCGAAACCGCACTGCCCGTCGCCCGTATCCAGGGCGAGCGCGGCCGCACCAGCGGGCAGATGCGCCTGTTCGCCCAGGTGCTGCGTCGCGGCGACTTCCTCGGCGCGCGCATCGACCTGGCACTGCCCGAGCGCCAGCCGCTGCCACGCGTAGACCTGCGCCAGATGCGCATCGGCGTGGGCCCGGTCGCGGTGTTCGGTGCCAGCAACTTCCCGCTGGCCTTCTCCACCGCCGGTGGGGATACCGCCGCCGCCCTGGCTGCAGGCTGCCCGGTGGTATTCAAGGCGCACAGCGGCCACATGGCCACGGCCGACCTGGTTGGCTGCGCCATCGTGCGCGCCGCTGAGCGTACCGGCATGCCCAAGGGCGTGTTCAACATGGTGTTTGGTGGCGGCGTGGGCGAGTGGCTGGTCAAGCACCCGGCCATCCAGGCGGTTGGCTTCACCGGCTCGCTGAAAGGCGGTGATGCCCTTTGCCGCATGGCCGCTGAGCGCCCGCAGCCAATCCCGGTGTTCGCCGAGATGTCCAGCATCAACCCGGTCATCATCCTGCCGGGCGCCCTGGCCAAGCGTGGCGAGGCCATTGCCCGCGAGTTGGCGGGGTCTGTGTGCATGGGTGCCGGGCAGTTCTGCACCAACCCTGGACTGGTGATTGGCTTGCAGTCGCCACAGTACAGCCAGTTGCTCGCCGACCTTGGCCAGTACCTGGACCAGCAAGCCGGGCAAACCATGCTCAACGCTGGCGGCCTGTGCAGCTACGTTGGCGGCCTTGAACACCTGCATGCCCATGCCGGTATCGAGCATGTGGCCGGCCAGGCGCAGGAAGGCAACCAGGCGCGCGCTCAGCTGTTCAAGGCCGATGCACGCCTGCTGGTCGAGTCCGACCCGCTGTTGCAGGAGGAAGTGTTTGGTCCCACCACCGTGGCTGTAGAGGTGCAAGACAACGACCAGTTGCGCGACGCGCTGCTAGGCCTGCGTGGCCAACTGACCGCGACGCTGATCGGCGAGGCGGACGACTTCGATGCGTTCGCCTGGTTGGTGCCGCTGCTGGAGGAGAAAGTCGGGCGAATCCTGGTCAATGGCTACCCGACCGGTGTCGAAGTCTGTGATGCCATGGTGCACGGCGGCCCGTACCCGGCGACCTCCGATGCGCGTGGCACCTCGGTCGGCACTTTGGCCATCGACCGCTTCCTGCGCCCGGTGTGCTATCAGAACTATCCGCAGACGCTGCTGCCTGAGGCACTGCGCGACGGCAACCCGCTGGGGCTGCGGCGGTTGGTGAACGGTCAGTGGAGTGACGGGGCGATCTGACTGGTTGCCAGAAACAGGAAAGCCCTGCGCACGGCGGGGCTTTCCTTTTTGACTGTACTGGCCTCTTCGCGGGCAAGCCCGCTCCTACAGGGCTATGTTGCCCTCGAAGAGGCCAGTACAGGCAGCAAAGGCTTCAGGTTCCTTGCGCTTCAGCCGCCTCATGCGCCTGGCGCAAGCGCTCGCGGCTGTTGCTCAGGTGCATGCGCATGGCCATCTTCGCCCCTTCGCTGTCACGCCGGGCAATCGCCTCATAGATCGCCTCGTGCTCATGCATCAGGCGGCTCATGTAATGCGCCTGGTCATCATGGGCCAGGCGCGCCGAATTCAGCCGGGTGCGCGGGATGATGCTGGTACCCAGGTGGTTGATGATGTCGGCGAAGTAGTGGTTGCCGCTGGCCTGGGCAATGCGCAGGTGGAACTGGAAGTCCGCCGACACCGCATCAGTGGCGTGGGCCGCCCCCTCGTTGAGTTCGTCCAGCGCCGCCCGCATACCGGCCAGGGCTTCGTCGCTTCGCCGTTGGGCCGCCAGCCCGGCCGACTCGATCTCCAGGGCAATGCGCAACTCCAACACCGCCAGCACTTCGCGCAGGGTGACCACGGTGGCCGGGTCGATACGGAAACCGCCCGTAGCCGGCGCATCCAGCACGAAGGTGCCGATGCCGTGGCGGGTCTCTACCTGCCCGGCAGCCTGCAGCCGCGAAATCGCCTCACGCACCACCGTGCGGCTGACGCCCTCTTCGGCCATGATCTGCGATTCGGTCGGTAGCTTGTCGCCGCGCTTGAGCTGGCCGCTGCGAATGCGTTCGGTCAGCACCGTGACCAGTTCCTGGGCCAGACTGCGCGGCTTGCGCCGGGTCCTTGCCTGTACCTGCTGCTCTGTCATTGCCCTGTATTTCACCTTGAAAGACAGCGTTCATCATAGCGCAAGCGGTTGTACGATCACATACACCCGGTGCGGTATTTATTGCACATCTTTGCCGACCCTGGCCCATGAAAAAACGCGCAGAATCAGTGGCCCATGGTCTGCGCGAGCCTGTACTGTATGCCTTCACGCTCACTGATCCATGGAAGGAATCTACAGTATGAAAACCCTCGACCGCCTTTTGCTCAGCAGTGGCCTGCTGATCCCCCTCTGGCTGCTGGCGGGGGTATGGCTCACGGCCCAGGCCTACCCTGGCTATGATCACCTGCAACAGGCCATGAGCCAGCTTGGCGCGGCAGGCTCGCCAACCCACAGCTGGTCACCACGGGTCAACAACTACCCTCTAGCCCTGCTGTTTGCCCTGTTTGCCTGGGGCCTGGTGCGGCGCTGGCATAGCTCGAAGCTGGCGCTGCTGAGTGCGGGCCTGGTGTTGCTGCATGGCATGGGCAGTTTGGGCACCGGCTGGTTCCCCTGCGACCAGGGCTGCGCACCGGTACAGCCATCTACCTCGCAGCAACTGCATAACCTGTTTGGTCTGCTGATGTTCCTCTCGCTGACTTTGGCCAGCGCCCTGTGGGCATGGCTGGGCAGCCGCATTGCCGGCTCCCGCCCCCTGGCGCTGTTTTCCCTGGCCTGCGTGGTGCTGGCGATCATCACCGTCGGGTTGATGGGCCAGGCGGCGCAGAGCGGTCAGCTGTTCGGCCTGTATCAACGCCTCAACTATGGCGTGTCGGTGCTCTGGGTTGCCAGCCTGGCCTGGACAAGCTTGCGCAAGCCCGCGGCCAGCCCTCTGCGCATGGCGGTGACCTGACGGCAAATTGCTGGCCCACAGCACCGGAAAGCGAAGGCAAACTCCGTTCTCTTTCAGATGCTTAGGACAGCAACATGCGAGTAATTCTAGCAACGATGGCCGGCTGCCTGCTGGCCACCCTCGCTTTCGGCGCCCAGGCCAGGGCACTGAGCCAGAACGATCGCCACACCTGCGGCTGGGGCGCGCAGATAGCCGCCGAAGCCCAGCAGGCCAAGCTTTCCGGGGTAACGCTGTACGCCACACGCAAGAAGCTTCAGGTGCGTAAATTTCCCAAACCGTGGATGCGTATGACTGCCTTCGGCATTACCGAGCAGACGTACAACAGCCGCTCGCGGCTCAAGCCAGCAGCGATAAGGCGGACTTACTTTGAGCAGTGTGTTCAGCATGCGACTGCAAAAAGATAACTCTATATTTATCAGAAAATTACAGATCAAACTTAAAGTCATTAAGTAAAGGCCTAGTGCTGCGAAAGGGCCTTTACCGCCAGCAGTTTGCAGGCACACGCAAGACTCAAGCATTTGTTAAGCTGACCTGAATTGCCAGACTTGACCAAGGCCATTCACCCAATGGATGAACTGCGCAAGATCGACCTCAACCTGCTGCTCGCGCTGCACGCCCTGCTCAGCGAAAAGCACGTGACCCGTGCAGCCTTGCGTCTGCACCGCAGCCAACCAGCGGTCAGCCACGCCTTGGCGCAGTTGCGCAAACACTTCGACGACCCTTTGCTGGTACGCCAAGGCGGCCGCATGGTCCTCACTGCCCGCGCCCAGTCGCTGGCACAGCCACTACAGGATGCACTGAGCAATCTCGACAGCCTGCTGGCCACCCCGCTGTTCGACCCAGCCCGGGCCCAGCGCCGATTCCGGCTGTCGCTGTCCGACTACGCTTCGCGCATCATCCTGCCGCACCTGCTGCGCCACCTGCGCCAAGTCGCGCCCGGAGTGGACCTGGCCATCAGCCAGGCCAGCCGTGAAACCATGTTGGCGCAGTTGCTCGATGGCGAACTGGATCTGGCCCTGGGCCTGTTCCCCGAACTGCCTCAGAACATCACCGCCCAGTCCCTGTTTGCCGATCGTTTCATCAGCGTTGCCGATCGCCAGGTCCTGCCTGCCAGCGGCGGCATGGCCTTGGAAGACTGGCTGGCACGCCCACATGTATTGATGGCCATGCGTCCGGATGCTTTCGATGAGATCGAGCGTGCGCTGGCCGCCCGGGGCCTGCAACGCCGCATTGCCCTGGCCTTGCCACACTGGAGTGCGGCGGTTGAAGTGCTGGCCGGCACTGACCTGATCCTGACGGTGGCCAGCCGCGCAGTGGGGTCGTTGCGCCAGCACAGGACACTGCGCCAGTTCACGCCGCCACTGGCCATTCCCTCCTTCGACTATCAGCAAGCCTGGCACAACCGCAAGGACAGTGACCCCGGGCACCGCTGGCTGCGCGAAACCGTATGGGCCTGTAGCCAGCCAGGGCGCTGATCAGTTTTCCTGCCCTTTCACAGCTGCCGTGGAAGGGGCCGGTGACGCTGTCGCCCAAGTGCCCTGTACCAGCATTACTCCGCACAGGATCAGCACCACGCCGGCCACCCTGGCCAGACTGAGCGGCTTGCCACCCAACCCCATCACCCCATAGTGGTCGGCAAGCACTGCCGTGATGATCTGCCCTGCCACCACCAGTACCAGGAACCCTGCTGCGCCAAGTTTAGGGGTGAGGGCTGCGGCGCCGGCTACATACATTGCCCCCAGCACGCCACCAACCCACAACCACCAAGGCCCCTGCAGGGCCTTTCCCATGTCTGGCGCCGGCACCCGGATAATCAGCAGGGCAGCGATTACCACCAGCATGCTTACCGTCAACGATGTGAAAGCCCCCCACAGCCAGTGCCCAAGTGCCCGGCCTGCCGCAGCATTACCGGCAGCCTGAAACGGCAACACGGCACCGGCAAGCAACGCCATGGCCACAGGAAGCGCCAGCAGAAGCATTGATTTACTGAACATGGCAGTCCTCATCCAAGGTATCGATGGCCACCATGATGGTGCATTCCGCAGTACTGATAGAAATCAAAATCCTGCACTTGAACTATTCGTACCCTGCATAGTGAAACATCCCTTTTGTCCAGCGTGCGCATGCTGTCTTCACCCTGAGACATCTGTGCTGTTGACTTAGTAAGGCACCAAGATAAACTGCGCCTTATGAATACGCTTGAGAACAAGCATCACATCATGCTCGATGCACTGACCGAGGCCCCCGCTGACGCCAGACAGAACGTGCGCCTGTGTTTCGAACTCCTGTCCGCTGCAGCGGCCATCAACCGGGTATGCGCCGCACGGTTGGCCCGCCATAACCTGTCGGAAGGGCGGTTCGCAATCCTCCTGACCTTGCAAGGCGCAGGCGGCCGCCTGGCACCGCTGGAGCTGGCAACGCGCCTGGCAATCACCTCGGGCACCGTAACCGGCCTGCTCGACGGCCTGCAGGGTGATGGTTTTATCAAGCGCCGCAAGGACGCCCATGACCGTCGCAAGCTGAGCATCAGCCTAACCTCGGCAGGCATAGCGGTACTCGACGCCGTATTCGCCGAACACACCGACTGGATCGGCACGATCATGCAGTCACTGGACAACACGCAACGCGACGCCCTGTCCATCACGCTACAGGCACTCTCGGCCAGTCCTGCCCTGGCACTGCCACCGGACAAGCACTGAACCCAAGGCACACCCGCAAGACCACATGGAGGTGGATAATGTTGCAGAATCAGAGTGTATTGGCCCGGCTTGGCAGGAAGCCCCGGGTACATAGCGAACACGACCAACCAAGTCGTCGCCAACCTTGGCTCGAGGCCTGCCTGCCAGCGGCACTTTACCGGCGACTGTTCATCCGCCGCCTTGCCAGACAGCCACTGGCCATCGAGGGTTTCAGCTTTCGCCCATCGAAGATTCGGCACTGGGCCGTCCACTGGAGGATGTGCACATCAACGAGGCTGTACACGTGCCTGGCCGGTCATCGAGTGCACCGTGCCACCGCCATGGAACCTCAGCAATGAGCGACGACCGAAAGTCCCTGATCGACCTTGGCCAACTGCCAACCCGCAACCTGGCCGAGTGCCTGGCGGTGGATCAAGCCGCCCTGGTCAACGCCTTGGCAGGCCAACTGCCCGCAGCGGTGGTAGAGCACCTCGCTGCCAGTGCAGACCAGGCCCAGGCACTGGGCCTGTCAAAAAAAGTGGCGGCCATTGGCCTGGCGCTGGGCAAGTGGCTGGAGCAGGCCCCCGAGCCTTTGCGCCAGCAGGTGTTCGAGCAATGCTGCACGCACCCGTCCGATACCGTGCGCAGCTGGGCGGCGTTCGCCCAGGCGTACCTTGCACGCTCGCAGCCTGTGGAAGATGCCCTGCTGGCGCAGTTTCGCTTCGCCCGCGATGAGCATTTCGGCGTGCGTGAATGGGCCTGGATTGCCCTGCGCCCGCGCCTGGCCCAGCACCCTGAAGCCGCCCTGGCGCTACTTGGTCGCCATACCGGCGATGCAGACCCACTGGTGCGTCGGTTCTGCATCGAGATCCTGCGCCCGCGCGGCGTTTGGTGCGAGCACATTGCCACGCTCAAGCAACATCCAGAAGTGGCCGAGCCGTTGCTGGTACCGCTGCTGGCCGAAGCCGAGAAATATGCCCAGGACTCGGTCGCCAATTGGCTCAATGATGCCAGCAAGACCCGTCCCGACTGGGTACTTCAGCTGTTTCAGCGCCATCCCCCGGCCTGCAAGGCCTCGCAGCGCATACAAACCCGTGCTACCCGAAGCCTGCCCCAGTGAACCATCACAAGGAAACAAGCATGTCACTCAAGGAAAAACTCGACGCCGTCAAACAGCAGATGACCCAACTGCCCACCGAGGTGCTGGAAAAATTTGGCGCCTCGCTGCAAGCCCTGATCGCAAGGCATCCTGAGGACCACGTGCTCAAAGCCGGCGACAACGCCCCGCTGGCCGTGCTGGAGGATGCCGATGGCAAGGCCGTGGACCTGCGGGCCCTGCTGGCACGCGGCCCGCTGGTACTGGTGTTTTACCGCGGCCTGTGGTGCCCGTTCTGCAATGTAGTGCTCAGCGAATACCAGCAGATGGCAGGCGATCTGGCCGCCAGCGGTGCCACGCTGGTCGCCGTCTCCGCCCAGAGCCGCGCTGCCACCCTGAAAACCCGCGAATCCCTGGGCGTGCGCTACCAACTGCTGAGCGATCCGGGCAACCAGCTGGCGCGCCAGTACGGCATCGTCTTCGAGCTGGAGCCAGAACTGGAGGCGGTATACCGAGCACTTGGCGCCGACCTCAAGGCACTGAACGAATGCGACGACGTCAGCCTGCCGATGGCCAGCGCTTTCGTCATCGGCCAGGATGGCCGCATTCGCCATGCCTTCGTCAATGTCGACTACTCCGAGCGTGCCGAACCCCAGGCTTTGATCGAAGCCGCGGGCCACTGAGGCCCGCTCCCCGGCACCGGGCTGCCCGGACCGTAAATGGCCGATCGTAGGCGAGTAACCGAGGTCGGCAACGGCTGAGGTCAGCGCGAGGTTTCGACGCGCAGCACTTCGGTGTAGATCGCGTCGACCGTCTGGCCAACCTTGAGGTTCTTCATCCGTTTCTGCAGGTCTGGATTCTCGACCTTGACCACCTGCAGCTTGCCCTCCGGCGGCAACAAGCTCACCTCATGCGTGTTGAGGTCGATCTTCTTGATCTGAGAGGTAACCTTGACCTGGCGGAACGCCTCGCCGCCCGGGTTGGGGTTTTGCTCGGTTGCACGGATGGTACCGGACTCTTCAGTTGCTTTCGGCGCCCCACCCACGTCCGGATTGAGCACATAGGCCACGGCGCGTGTCACGTAGATGTCGACTTGGTCACCGACTTTCAGGTTGGGCAGCGCCTTGGCCTTTTCGGTCAGCTGGAACGTCACATCCTTCTTCTCGTCAGGGCCTTTCACCGTGACCTGGCGGGTGGCCAGGTCGATAGCCGTTACCTGTGTGGTGACATGGCTTTCCAGCGCCTCGCTCCCGATGGGGATGCCGGCAGCCTGTACCGTGAAGCTGGCAGCAGAGGCCAGCGTGGCAAGGGCTACAGCACGAGCGAGAGTAAGAATGGGGTTCATAGGCGTGCTTCCCTGTGATCAAGTCCGAATAGGCGCGTGAAAGGCTCACGCGCTATCAAGCATAGCCATTACCTGCCACCTTGCCGGCCCTCTCGGTGCGCGACGCATTTCGGCGCCGAACCACTGTTACAGCTAATACGAATTCTTTACACTTGCTTTACATTTGCAAATCATTACTATTCGTGACTCCCGATAACAACAAAGAGTCGCCTGTAATGGCAAAAAGGTCTGTTGCCCCAGCATCCATTTCCATGCTGGGCCTGCTCGTTGTGCCTGCTGTACACGCTGCCGCCCAAACCGATGCGCAAAGTAGCCTCGCCCTGCCCGCCACCGCCGTCACCGGCGTCTATGAGCAGCAAAGCTACAAGGCCAGTGAAAGCCGCACCGCCATGAAGATCGACGCACCGCTGCGCGATATCCCGCAAACCGTCAACGTCGTTCCCGAAAGCGTGATCAAGGACCAGGGCGCACAGTCCATGGAAGACGTGCTCAAGAACGTGCCCGGCATCGGCCTGTCAAACGGTGACGGCCAGCGCGACCAGGTGACCATCCGTGGCTTCAGCGCCATTGGCGACATGTACATCGACGGCGTGCGTGACGACGCCTTGTACTTCCGCGACCTGTCCAACATCGAGCGCGTCGAGGTGATCAAGGGCCCGGCCGCGGTGCTGTATGGCCGTGGCTCCTCGGGCGGGCTGATCAACAGCATCAGCAAGAAACCAAGCTTCACGCCCAAGCGCGAAGTCGGCATGAACTTCGACAGCGAAGGCAAACGCCGAACCCAGTTCGACACCGGCTGGGCCGACCCGCAAAGCAACCAGGCCTACCGCGTAACGGGTGCCTTCGAAGACAGCGACACCTTCCGCGATGATGGCTACATCGACCGCAAGGCCATCGCACCGTCGGCCTACTTCCGTCTCTCGGACGACCTGGAACTGAACCTGGGCGCCACCTACCTGTACGACAAGCGCCTGATCGACTTCGGCATCCCGGCCCTGGGCAACCGCCCGGTGGACGTGGACCGCGACAAACGCTTCGGCTCTGGCGATGCTGACCAGGATTACGCCCGCAGCGAGGTGTTCTCGCTTACAGCCAGCCTGGACTACCGCATCAACGACAACTTCACCCTGACCAACACCAGCCGTTACTACCGCTACGACCTGGACCGCAACAACACCTTGGCCGACAGCAGCCCGACGCGCTTCGTCACCGCGCCTGATGGTGAACTGCTGATCAAGCTCAACCGCGGCAACGTCGCTCGCGATGAGTACGGTGTGTTCAACCAGACGGAGCTCAAGCAACAGGCGCAACTGGCCGGCATGCAGCACAACCTGCTGTATGGCGTGGAAGCAGGCTTTCAGGACAAGTACCAGCGCGTGCTGAGCCAGACCAACGTGGCCCAGGTACCGGTTTACCGCGATGCCTTGGTGCCGGTACCGGACCATGCCGCCAACCTGTCTTCCAAGGGCACCAACTTCCAGCAGACCACCGGTCTGTACGTGCAGGACATGATCGAGCTGAACGCGCACTGGAAGGCGTTGGTCGGTGTGCGTTATGACATCTTTGGCCAGGAGTACGACGACGACCGCGTGCAGAACATCGACCTCGATCGTACCGACAAGACCTGGAGCCCGCGTGCCGGCCTGGTCTACCAGCCAGACGCATTCCAGTCCTACTACGTGTCGGTCAGCCGCAGCTACCAGCCTTCGGGCGAAGTGTTCGCGGTGAGCCCGAGCAACCAGCACCTGGAGCCGGAAGAAACCACCAACTATGAAATCGGCGCCAAATGGGACCTGCTCGACAGCCGCCTGTCACTGACCGCCGCAGTGTTCCGCCTTGAGCGCACCAACATGAAGACTGCCGACCCGGCCAACCCCAACCTGACCGTATTGGCTGGCGAACAGCGTACCGATGGCTTCGAAGCCACCGTCAGCGGGCATCTCACCGACAAGTGGCAGATCTATGCCGGTTACGCTTACCTGGACGCCGAAATCACCAAGTCCAACAGCAAGACCAATGGCGTCGCGAACGAAGGCCAGACCCCTACCCTGACGCCGCGCAACAGCGCCAACGTCTGGCTGGTACGTACCCTGACACCGGAGTGGCGTGTGGCCGCCGGCGCCAACTACGTCGACGAACGCTACACAGCGCTCGACAATGTGGTGGTGATGCCGGGCTATACCACCTTCGACGCCGCGCTGCTGTACAGCGTGCCGCAATGGGATGCTGCGCTGCGCCTGAAGAACGTGTTTGACCGTGACTACTATGCCTCGGCACATGGCTCGGTCGACCTGATCACCCCAGGGGCACCGCGCACGCTGGAAGCCAGCTTCAACTACCGCTTCTGACCCGTGTGCAATGCTTGCCAGTCAGCAATTGGGCCGCTCTGCGGCCCATCGCCAGCAAGCTTTGCCGATTTGCCCCGATAGCATTCAGCGATTACGCGTCACCCGCCACACCGTATTCGCCAGGTCATCGGCAATGATCAACGCCCCACGCGGGTCCACCGTCACCCCAACCGGTCGCCCCCGGGTCTTGCCATCCTCACCGCGAAAGCCCGTGGCGAAGTCGATCGGTTCCCCAGCAGGCTTGCCATTGCTGAACGGCACGAAAATAACCTTGTACCCCACCGGGTTGGGGCGGTTCCAACTGCCGTGCTCGCCCACGAACACACCGTCGGCAAAGCGCTCGCCCATTGCCGAGGTCGAGAAGTCGACACCCAGTGCAGCCACATGCGAACCCAGGCTGTAATCCGGCTTGATCGCCGCCGCCACCTTGTCCGGGTTCTGCGGCCGCACCCGCTCATCCACATGCTGCCCCCAGTAGCTGTAAGGCCAACCATAGAAGCCCCCTTCACGTACCGAAGTGAGGTAGTCCGGCACCAGGTCGGGGCCCAGCTCATCCCGCTCGTTGACCACCGTCCACAACTGCCCGGTCTGCGGCTGAATGGTCAATGCCGTCGGGTTACGCAAGCCGGTGGCATAGGGCCGGTGTGCGCCGGTCTCGGCATCGACCTGCCAGACCATGGCCCGATCGATCTCTACCTCCAGGCCGCGCTCGGTGATGTTGCTGTTCGAGCCGATACCCACATACAAGTAGCGGCCATCCGGGCTGATGGTCAGCGCCTTGGTCCAATGGTGGTTGATCTCGGCCGGCAGGTCGGTGACCTTGGTTGGCGGGCCGTCGGCCTGGGTCTGGCCTTCCTTGTAGTCAAAGCGTACCAGCGCATCCTGGTTGGCTACATACAGCTTGCCGTTGGCATAGGCCAGGCCATACGGTGCGTTGAGGTTTTCCGCAAACACGGCCTGTACCTCGTAGTTGCCATCGCCGTCAGCATCGCGCAGCAAGGTCAGGCGGTTGCCACCCTTGACCTGGGTATTGCCCTTGGCCTTGATCTGGCTGGCGATCACATCCTTGGGCTTGAGCTTGGCCGCGCTCCCCCCCCTACCCTCAGCCACCAGAATGTCGCCATTGGGCAGCACCAGGCTCTGACGCGGGATTTTCAGGCCAGTGGCAATGGCCGTGACACTGAAGCCCTCCGGCACTGTCGGTTTCAGCTCACCCCAGGCAACCGGCTGCGCAATCTTCATATCTGGCAGCAAGCCGCGCTGAGGCTCCGGCAGCTTCGGGTCCGGGCCATGGGCCTGGGTCGGCTCGCCGTCGCCACCACAGGCACCCAACAATAGCGCCACGCTCAACAGGCTGAACGCATGCAAAGGCTTCATGCCACACCTCCTGAGCGCAGGTTGCTCAAACCGATCCAGGCGGCCACCACCGCGAGCACTGTCACGATTACCGACAACACTAGCCCAGAAGGCATCACCGCCCAGGCGTCCTTGGCATGCTCGAAGGCATTGATCAGCCCAAGCACCCAGGTCACCAACAGCAGCACGAAGTACAGCGTAGCGCGCCCGCCCTTGCGCTCGGCGCGGATCAGGTTGGCCAGCGCGAACAATAGTGCCAGCCCACAGAACACCAAGGCACCGGCGATCAGCCAAGCAGCGAAGTTGCTCCACTGAATCTGGTAGCTGTTGTAGTAGGCGAGATCGCTCAACAGCGCGCCAAGGAACAACGGCACACTGCCTGCCAGCAGCAAGGCATGCAGCGGGCTGGGCGTACAGCGGTAGAGGGTTTGATCTGATGCGGTCACGGTGCCTCCTTTTCATTCAGTGACCCAGGGCTGATGGTCTTGCGCCATCAGGTAAGCGCAGGGTGCGCTTAGCAAAGGAGCCTCTTGACGCCGAGATAGTTCACCGCTTCGCTGTAATGAAATATCCTGCAAGGCATTTGCTGCCAAGTGCAGAAGGGGAATACATGAGCAGGCCAACTACGTCCTGGGTACTGGCCACCCTGTTAGGCCTCAGCCTGGCACTTACCGCTGGTTGCTCCAGCAAAGCCAGCCAGGCACGCTACGCCACGCCTGCAGTGGGCTCCAACTGCTTCGCCAAGGCCGTCCCCACTATCGGTGAAGGCGGCCTGGCCTGGGGCAATACATTGAGCATTGCGCAACAGAAATCGCTGAACAACTGCGTGCGTTATGCCAGCCGCTCGGGAGGCACGCCCAGGACTTGCCAGGTAGTGCTGGCCAAGTGCAAGAACTGAACATATAAAAACTTACTGCAAGAAACTTCCTACAAACACACTGCAACTTTTCACACGAAGCTGCGCAAATACAATATATATTCAAATAAAATCTTACACTTTCAAACTCGACCAAAAAGCAGCGTTCGAGGCATTGTCTTTCACTTGAGTTCCAGGTACTAGGCCACCCGTTCATCTCAGCAAGTAAGTAGGAAACTTCTTACAGCATAGATCTGGGGCTTAAATCCAGCACAGTATGAATAACGCTATTTCAGTCTTGTCAGTACTGAAACTTGCCGCAGTGCGTCTCTGGTTCGAAAAGACTGTCTCTCTGAGCAAGGAGCTCGCATGACCAATGCCTCCGTCAGCAGCGCCACCTCCGGTCCAGCCTGCAGCGCACGTATACCCATCCTGCCAGTGCGCTACGCCATCGTGCCACGCACCGGCGACACGCCCGCCTGCCGCTATGCCGATGCAGGCTTCAACCTGGAACAAGGCTTCCCCACGCTGCAGCACTCGGCCTATACCCTCCGCGCTTTGCGCCCGGGCTATGTCTACGTGTTCATGAAAGGCCCTCAGGGCGAAAAGCTGGTCATTCATGAGCACGTCGGCGTGGGCCTCTACAAGGAGCTGCGCTACCAAGGGCTGGAGGACTATCACCAGCGTGGCCGCTACCTCTCCGGCCAGAGCACCGGCTGGGTGTGGGCCGACACCTGCCAGGACTCCGCCAAGGAAGTATGGATCGGCTACAGCCCGCACCTGTGGACCAACGCCATCACCGCCCGTATCACCGGTTCGCCAGCCCTGCGCAAACGGCACATGCGCCAGCTGGACATGGCCGAGCTGGTGAGCGGCAACCAGGTGCCGTCCACCCAGCCCCATGTGTTGCCAGTGAGTGCCCTGCAAACCTGGGTCGAAGACTTCAAGCCAACCGAGCGGCGCATGCCGCTGACCTGGAGCAGCGACCCGGTCACCGAAACATTGCCCATCGGCAACCTCAATGCCATCGCCCGCCACTACCCCTGGACCCAGCCGAAAGTGCCGGTGGTAGTGGCGCTCGCCGACGCCGAAGGCATGGCCCTGGACCTGAGCCTGTCGGTCTCGGCCTACCAGCATCAACTGCGTGACCTGATGCCGGCCGAGCAACTGGAACACACAAGACCCGCCCAGCCTCCCGAGCAGGAGCGCGTGCC
>NZ_JBICKE010000098.1:0-11257 GCF_043103865.1 Pseudomonas sp. yb_5 | reverse complement strand
TGGCGGCGACAACGGTGAACGGCCAGGGAAATTGGCCAGCAGGCCCGGCCCTTTCGCGGGTGAACCCGCTCCTACGACGGTCTGCGCATCGGTATAGGAGCGGGCTTGCCCGCGAAGAGGCCGGTGGATTCAATAGATGCCTGTCAGGATTTGGGCGGATGAATGATCCGTTCGATCTTGTCCTTGATCAGCAACCTTTCCTTGCGCAGGCGGTTGACGGCCTCGTCGTTGGTTCCGTTGCCTTCGGCGGCGACCACCTCCTTGTCCTTGGCGTTGTACTCCTTGTGCAGTTTGTGCAGGTCCTGATCCTTGTCCATGAGCGCCTGGAATGCATCAGCGGTAACGTGCAGGTCAGCGAGCAGATCATGCGGAACTGGCATTTCTTCACCTCTGTCAGGGTTGTCGGTAAGGCTCTGATCACTGAGGATAGCTGTCTTTGCGCAGGCTGGTGACGGCTGTCCAGGCTGAATGGCAGCTGAATGGTTTTGCGATAACTTGTAAAAGACGCACCTTCACGAAATTGTTACCGTCTTTTTCACAAAAAATTGATGACGTGCTTTCTAGAGTTCACCCAACTTTCCCACGGTGCCTTCTGGCCTGGGGGGTGAAAATCACTCTTGATTGCGAACGCTGATGCTCAACTTCAAATCCCTGCGGACTGAATGGGTCACGCTGCTGGCCAGTCTTTACCTGCTGATCGGCTTCAACATGTTCCTCTGGGAGCACCTGCAGGCGGTGGTTCCTGCCGGCCTGTCGGGGTTATGGCTGAGTCTGGCGTTTGCCGTGCTGATGCTCTTCGCCTTCAATCTGATCCTCACGTTACTTGCCTTCCGGTATGTATTGAAGCCGGTACTTATTGTGTTGTTCATGAGTGGCGCGGGCGTGGCTTACTTCATGAACCAGTACGGCGTACTTATTGATACCGGCATGTTTCGTAATATGGCCGAGACCAATATTGCGGAAGTGCGCGACTTGATGTCGTTCAAGTTTGCCGCGTATATCCTGCTGCTGGGCGTGCTGCCTTCGGTGCTGCTGTGGAAGGCGAAGATCGCTTACCGCCCCTGGCACCGCGAGCTGCTGGGCAAGTTAGTGGTCGGTGGTGCCTGTGTGGTGACCATCGGTTCGGTCGCGTTGGTCAATTATCAAGGACTGTCGTCGTTGTTGCGCAATCACCATGAGCTGCGCCTGATGCTCACCCCCAGCAATATCGTCGGGGCGTCCATTGGTTATGTCAGCGAGCGTGTCGGTACGGCTTCGCGCCCGTTCCAGCATTATGGTGAAGATGCCAAGCGTGATGCGGCCTGGCAAAAACATGAGCGCAAGTCGTTGACCGTGCTGGTGGTCGGAGAAAGTGCCCGGGCAGACCATTTCGGCGTGCTGGGCTATGACCGCGATACCACGCCCAATCTCGCCAGGGAGCAGGGCCTGCTGGCGTTTTCCGACGTGCACTCGTGCGGTACGGAAACGGCGGTTTCGGTGCCTTGCATGTTCTCGGGCATGAAGCGCAGGGACTACGACGCCCGCGTAGCGAAAAACCGTGAAGGGCTGTTGGACATCCTTCAACGTGCCGGCCTGGCCGTGCAGTGGCGCGACAACCAATCGGGCTGCAAAGGCACCTGCGATCGTGTGCAGTTCATCGATGTCAGCAACCTCAAGGACCCGCAGCTGTGCGCCAATGGCGAATGCCATGACCAGATCCTGCTGCAAGGCCTGGACGCGCTGATCGACAACCTCGACAAGGACACCGTGCTGGTGCTGCACCAGATGGGTAGCCACGGCCCCGAGTACTTCAAGCGCTACCCCAGTGAAGACGAGCGCTTCACCCCGGTGTGCCAGAGCAACGCGTTGAACCAGTGCAGCCAGGAGGAAATCATCAACGGGTACGACAACACCCTTGCCTACACCGACAAGGTGCTGGCCTCGCTGATCGATACCCTGCGCAGCAAGCAAGACAAGGTCGACACCGCGATGATCTACCTGTCCGACCACGGCGAGTCGCTGGGCGAGTACAACCTGTTCCTGCACGGCACGCCGTACGCCATCGCTCCCGAGCCGCAGAAGCATGTGCCGCTGCTGACCTGGTTCTCCGACAGCTACAAGGAGGACTTCGGTATCGACAACGACTGCCTGGCCCGGCTCAGCGATACCCCGTTGTCCCAGGACAATCTGTTCCACTCGATGCTTGGCCTGTTGCAGGTACACACCGAGCTCTACCAGCAGTCGCTGGACATGTTCGCCGGTTGCCGGCCCTGGCTGGCAGCCAAGCGCTGAAGTCAGTCGCGTGTCATGCAGGCTTGCGCGGTCCCTGTGGGAGCGGGCAAGCCCGCGAACCCGTGCCAAGCCCGTGCCATACACCGTGTTGCCTTCTTCGCGGGCGCGCCCGCTCCCACAGGGTGGACTGCCCCCTGAAAGCTGGACAGTTTCACCAGCAGTGCCCTCGCCGTATATACTGCGCGCCAATGTTAGTGGGAGAGCCTTGTGGCCATCGAAATTCACTGGATCCGTGACGACCAGAGCCTGGCCGAGCACTGCCGCGACTGGCACCAGCTGCCCTTCGTCGCCGTCGACACCGAATTCATGCGGGTCGACACCTTCTACCCGAAAGCCGGGCTGATTCAGATCGGCGACGGCCAACGTGCCTTCCTGATCGACCCGCTGCTGATCGGCAACTGGCAACCCTTGGCCGACCTGCTGGAAGACAGCGGTGTGGTCAAGGTGCTGCACGCCTGCAGCGAAGACCTCGAAGTGCTGCTGCGCCTGACCGGCAAGCTGCCTCAGCCGTTGTTCGACACTCAGCTGGCCGCCGGTTACCTGAACCTGGGCTTCTCCATGGGCTATTCGCGCCTGGTGCAGGAAGTGCTGGGCATCGAATTGCCCAAAGGTGAAACCCGCTCTGACTGGCTGCAACGCCCGCTCTCGGAAACCCAGGTCAGCTACGCTGCCGAAGACGCCGTGCACCTGGCCGAGCTGTTCACCGTGCTGCGCCCGCGGCTGAGTGACGACAAGTACGCCTGGGTGCTGGAGGACGGCGCCGAATTGGTGGCTGCGTTGCGCCGTGAAGTCGAGCCCGAAAGCCTGTACCGCGACGTCAAGCTGGCCTGGAAGCTGGCGCCTCAACAACTGGCAGTGCTGCGTGAGCTGTGCGCCTGGCGCGAGCGCGAGGCGCGCAACCGCGATGTACCGCGCAATCGTATCCTCAAGGAGCACTCGCTGTGGCCCATGGCCAAGAGCCAGCCGAACAACCTGTCGGCCTTGGCCAAGATCGACGAGATGCACCCGCGCACCATTCGTCAGGACGGTGAGTTCCTCATCCAGCTGATCAAGCGCGCCGCCAGCCTGCCGGCCGAGCAATGGCCAGCGCCCTTGCCCGAGCCGCTGCCGATCGAGGCTGCCGGCCTCCTCAAGCAGTTGCGTGCCATCGGCCAGGCCGAAGGCGAGCGCCTGGGGATTGCGCCCGAGTTGATGCTGCGCAAGAAAGCCCTGGAGGCGCTGCTCAAGAGCGGTTACCCCAATGGCCCTTATAAACTGCCCGATTCGCTGCGCGGCTGGCGCCGTGAGCGCATGGGCCAGGCCCTGCTGGACAACCTGGCAGGCGCCGGAGAAACCCGATGAAACGCATTTGCTCGATCTACAAAAGCCCACGCAAGAACGAAATGTACCTGTACGTGCTCAAGGCTGACGGCCTGGAGCGCGTGCCTGAAGGCCTGCTGCCGTTCTTCGGCACCCCCGTGCACGCTTTCGACCTGGTGCTCAGCCCTGAGCGCAAGCTGGCCCGCGAGGACATCAGCAAGGTGCTGGAGAACCTCGAAAGCCAAGGCTACCACCTGCAGATGCCGCCGCTGGAAGATGAGTACATCGAGCACCTGCCCGAAGAGCTGCTGCGCCGTAACGACCCCGTCTGACCATGCGCGTACTGATTGCTGAGCATGACCATGCTCGATACGCCGAGCTTTTGCGCGCAGCCGCGCCTGAAGTGGAAGTTCTGACCAGCGGCGACTCTGCCGAACTGGCCCGCCAGGCACCGCAGTGCCCGGTGTGGCTGGGCCAGCCGGACTTGCTGGCAAGTCTGCTGCGCCAAGGCCATAAGCCTGCCTGGATGCAGTCGACATGGGCCGGTATCACGCCGTTGCTGGCCGATGGCCTACCACGTGATTACCGCCTGAGCCGGGCAGTGGGTATCTTCGGTCAGGTGATGGCCGAGTACATGCTCACCTATATGCTAGGCCATGAGCGTGAGGTGCTGGCGCGTCTGGTCAGCCAGGTCGAGCGGCGTTGGGATGACCACCCGGGGCGCAGCCTGGAAGGGCGCAAGGCACTCATTGTGGGTGTAGGCGACATTGGTCAGCGTGTGGCCGAGTTCCTGCAGCCGTTTGGTGTAGAGCTTTACGGGGTCGCCAGCAGCGCCCGTGAGCAGGCGCCGTTCGTCGAGGTGGCGGCGCTGGCCGACCTGCCGCGCATGGTCGGCCAGGTCGACTACGTGCTAAACCTGCTGCCGGATACCCCCGCCACTCATGACCTGTATGACGCAGCGCTGTTCAAGTGCTTCCAGCCCTCGGCCTTGTTCATCAATGCCGGACGCGGTGTAGCAGTGGTCGATGCCGACTTGGTAGGGGCGCTGAAAGAAGGCCATCTGGCCGGTGCGGTGATCGATGTCTGCCGGCAAGAGCCGCTGCCCAGGCAACACCCGTTCTGGAGCGCGTGGGGCTTGTTGCTGACCGGACACAGTTCGGCACCCACCTCGCCGACAGCGATGGTGCGCTTGTTTGTCGAGAATGCGCGGGCTTATGAAGCGGGGCAGGGGTTGCGGGGTGAAGTCGATTTCGCCCGGGGCTACTGATCGCAGTGGCCTGTACCGGCCTCGTCGCGGGTAAACCCGCTCCAGCTCAGGGTGGTGATCCCCCCCGCAGGAGCGGGCTTGCCCGCGAAGAGGCCAGCACTGCCAACACAAACCTTACAGGCTGAAATCGCCTTCAGCAGCCAGCTCGCTCAGCGGTTTGCGCGGGCTCGGCACTTCACGCGCCTGCAGCGCTTCGTCCAGGCTGGCCTTGTCCCCCAGCTTGCCGATCGCCACCATGGCGTGCAGTACGTAACCCTCGGGAATCTTCAGTTCCTGACGTGCCAGGTCCTGATCGAAGCCGGCCATGCCATGGGTATGCCAGCCGCTGATGCTGGCCTGCAGGGCCAGGTGCCCCCAGGCAGAGCCCGTGTCGAAGGTGTGCCATAGCGCCGGTTTTTCTTCCGTAGCGCCCGGGGCCGCGAAGGTAGTCTTCGAAATGACCAGCACCAGCGCCGACGCCTGTTGCGCCCAGCTGCGATTGAAGGGCACCAGCAGGCTCAGGTAACGCTCCCAGTTCGGCGTGTCGCGGCGGGCATAAAGGAAGCGCCAAGGCTGCGAGTTATAGGCCGAAGGTGCCCAGCGGGCGGCTTCGAGGAAGCTCAACAGGGTTTCTTCGCTGATCGGCTCGGCGGTGAAGGCGCGTGGCGACCAGCGGTTGATGAACTGCTCGTTGATGGCGTAATCGGCAATGCGGGGGGTGGCGCTCATGGCGGCTCCTGCAAACGGACGGGAAAAGCGCACGCTACTGCGTGCCGTCGCGACTGACAAGCGGTCTGGCTTTGCCGAAGGCCAGGCTCTAGACTGGCGCCGCTGCGCGCCGTGGCCCCCAAGATGAAGGCAGGAACCCTGTGTGATGATCGCTGAAAACGCGCCGTTCTGGCGGCGCAAGACCCTCGAACAACTCAACCAGCAAGAGTGGGAGTCGCTGTGCGATGGCTGCGGCCTGTGCTGCCTGCAGAAGCTCGAGGACGAAGACGACAACAGCGTCTATTACACCCGCATCGCCTGCAAGTTGCTGGACCTGGATACGTGCCAGTGCAGCGACTACCCCAGCCGCTTTGCCCAAGTGCCGGACTGCATCCAGCTTACCCCGGGCAAGGCCGACCAGTTCAAGTGGCTGCCGAGCACCTGCGGTTACCGTCTGGTCAGTGAGGGCAAGGACTTGCCGGATTGGCATCACCTGGTCTGTGGCGATCGCCAACAGGTCCATGAACAGCGCATTTCCCAGTCGGGGCGTATGCTCAGTGAACACGATGTGCACGAAGACGACTGGGAAGACCACCTGATCTTCCGCGCCAGCTGACCGGCGCGGCCTGCCTCGGGGAAACAAGGAGTTTCTGTATGCGTTGCCAGCTGTTGTTGCTGTTGGGCCTGATGGCCAGTTCGCCGGCCTGGGCGAAAAAGGTCGACCTCGACTACCAGGTGCGCCTGCTGCCTGCCAGTGGCCAGGCTGAAGTGCGCGTTACATTGGCCGAAGGCAGTGTGGTGCGCAGCCTGGACTTCGACCTGAGCAAGGCTGGGGTTTACAGCGGCTTCCAGGCTGATGGGCAATGGCAGCTGAAGGGCCAGCGTGGTGTATGGCAAC
Organism: Pseudomonas sp. yb_5; assembly: GCF_043103865.1. NCBI lineage: Bacteria > Pseudomonadati > Pseudomonadota > Gammaproteobacteria > Pseudomonadales > Pseudomonadaceae > Pseudomonas > Pseudomonas sp. yb_5. Next base: position 4,835 of record NZ_JBICKE010000098.1, on the reverse strand, counting down.
CAGCGGCCGGCAAGACCAGCCTCAGCTACCGCGTGCAGCTGGACCAGAAGCTTGCCAGCGGCGCCTATTCATCACGCATCACCCCGCACTGGGCACTGTTCCTCGGCGACCAGCTGATACCTCCTGCGCACCTCGACCAACAGGACGGTACCGAGCTGGTGGCGCGCCTGGCTTTCGACCTGCCCGAGGGGTGGAAGAGCATCGAAACGTCCTGGCCGCGCATCGGCAAGGAGAAGTTTCGCATCGACAACGTGTCACGCCTGTTCGATCGCCCGACCGGCTGGATGCTTGCCGGCGACCTGGGCAGCCGCCGCGCTCGCCTGGGCGAAACCGAAGTGACCGTGGCCGCGCCGGTGGGGCAGGGCATGCGACGCATGGACAGCCTGACCTTGCTCACATTCGTCTGGCCACAACTACAGGCTGTGTTCCCGCGCAACCCGCCCAAGCTGCTCTTGGTCGGGGCGCGTGACGGCATGTGGCGAGGGGCTATGGCTGCACAGGGCTCGTTGTACCTGCACAGTGCCCGGCCCATGGTCAGCGAGAACGGCAGTAGCCCGTTGCTGCGCGAACTGGTGCAACTGTTCGCGCAGGTTCACGGGCGTGACGGTAGTGACTGGCTGGTAGAGAGCCTGACCGATTATTACGCCAACGAGTTGCTGCGCCGCTCGGGCGGGATGAGTGACGACCGCTACCAGGTCTGGCAGGCGCGCCTGAGCAAGCAGGGCGCCAAGGTCAACAGGCTCAAGGGTGAGCGCGCCAGTCCGGCGCAGGTGGCCCGTGGCGTGATGCTGTTGCAGGCGCTGGACAAGGAAATCCGCATTCACACCCAGGCCAGGCGTTCGTTGGACGATGTGGTGCGTGGGCTGATGCGCCTGCCCAGCGTCAGTACCGAAGACTTCGTCCAGATCAGCGAGAACGTGCTGGGACGGCGTTCCGATGTGCTGCAGAGCAAGGTGCTGCACTAGGCCTCCCTGGCCCCTGGCAATCGGCAAGGTGACATCTTCAGCAAGTCGCATTTCAGGTGTGTAAAGTCGTACCTGGAATACACCGCCGAGCAGAAACTCAGCATTGTTCACGGGGCGAAACCGAGGAAGGGGAGCGCGCAGCCGACCATCGTCGGCAACGTTGATCGCGACAACCCATGGTTTGTCGAGGCAATGTTCCGCCCGGTTTCGGTGCTGTTCTGACGGAGCTCAGCACCTGGCCGTCCTGTGTTGGCAGGCCTGTCCTGCTGCCGCAGTGGCGGCCTTTTTATTTGAACTTGGGTCCCGAGCGGGTATTCAGCCCCTTGGCCAATCGGTCGTACAGCACCACATTCACCGTCGCCGCCAGGTTCATGCAGCCCTCGGTTGGTATGTAGATTGTCTCTTCACACCATCCCCTCACCTCTTCGCTCAACGAGCCATCCTCTGGCCCGAAGATGTAAATGGCCCGGTCTGGATGGGTGTAGTCCGGCAATGGCCGTGCGCCCTCCACCAGTTCCACCGCCACGGGCGTGCAGCCCAGCGGGATAATGCGCTGCAGGTCGTCGATGCCGATCAGCGGGATGTCGTAGTGCACACGTTTGGTGTCGGTGACGAAGTCACGCGCGCGCTCATAGCGTTTGCCCGTGTAGAACACCGAATTGACGCCATAGCAGCCCGCGGCGCGCATCACAGAGCCGACGTTTTCTGCCGACTTGGGGTTGAACAGGCCGATGCAGCTGTATCGTTTGTTTGCCACGTACCGGGGCCCTTCGCGAAAAAAGCGCGATTATACGGGCTGCCCGGTAGCAGCGGGGGGCGAATCGATGGTCAGTCTTTCTTCAGCATGCCCGCCAGCCCGGCAAACGGGTTGTGCGTGGCCTTGGCAATGCTCGGGGTGCTGGTGGAGCTTTCGCTGAAGTACTGCTGGTCGGTGTAGCGCGAGTGCTCGTTGTCGTGGCAGTACAGGCACAGCAGCTCCCAGTTGGAGCCGTCCTGAGGATTGTTGTCGTGGTTGTGGTCACGGTGATGCACGGTCAGTTCGCTCAGGCGCTTGCCGGCGAACTCGCGGGCGCAGCGGCCGCACACGTGCGGGTACATTCTCAGGGCCTTGTCGCGGTAGCCCATTTCCTTGTCGCGCTTGGCATCGGCCAGGATGCGGTCGAGGCGCGCGGTAGCGGCGGCAGAAGAGGTGGAGCTCATGGTGTTTCCTTTGTTCTGATCAGGCAGGTGACGGTTATGCCATTGAGTCTAGCGCGCTTGCAGGTCAGGCGGACAGGCGAAAGCGTTGATTTAGGCGTAGCCTGTAGCAAGGTTCCCGACAGGAGGTTGCTGATGTTTCACGCGATCCTCGCCGCGCTGTTGATGGCTGGCCTGCCTCTGGCAGAAGCTGCCAGCACGCCACCTCGACTCAATACGCCAGTGCCTGGTGCACCGGGTACGCCCACGCCCACGCCATACCCGCAGATAACCCCGAGTACACCGCCCAAGGCTTATGACAGTCAGCCGGGGGCGCCGTTGTTGCCGCCGATGCCAGTGCCCGGCCCGCCGAAGGACCAGCCATTGCCCGGGTTGCGGCCGGAGCCGCCGAAGCCGCCGGCGCAGGATGATTGAGCATGAGCACTCTGCGCCGCCATCATGTGTGAGCAACTGTCTTGCTCAACTTCTAAAAGCTGGCGCGATCGCTGTGGGAGCGGGCTTGCCCGCGAACACCGGCGCAGCCGGTGCCAGGCACTGCATTGAATTTTTTGCGGGCTTGCCCGCTCCCACAGTGATCGCGCGGGTGCTCAAACCTGGGTTTAGGCAATACCTAGCTCGCCAAACACGAACGCATACTCCAGCGCCACATCCTTCAACCCTTGGTACCGCCCGCTCATCCCACCGTGCCCAGCCCCCATCTCGGTCTTGAGCAGCAGCAGGTTGCTGTCGGTCTTGAGCGTGCGCAACCTCGCCACCCATTTGGCGGCTTCCCAATACTGCACGCGGCTGTCGTTGTAGCCCGCCACCACCAGCATCGCCGGGTAGGCCTGCGCTTTCAGGTTCTCGTACGGCGCATAAGCCTTGATCCGTTCATACACCTCCGGCTCCTCAGGGTTGCCCCATTCGTCGTACTCGGTCACGGTCAGCGGCAGCTCCGGGTCGAGCATGGTGTTGAGCACGTCGACGAATGGCACTTCGGCAATGGCGCAGCGGAACAATTCCGGGCGCAGGTTGAGCACCGTGCCGATCAGCAGGCCGCCGGCGCTGCCACCACTGATGGCCAGGCGATCGGCGGCAGTCACGCCTTGGCTGATCAGGTGCTCGGCGCAGGCGATGAAGTCGCTGAAGGTGTTGTGCTTGTGTTCCTGCTTTCCGGCACGGTACCAGGCCTCGCCCAGTTCGCCGCCGCCACGCACATGGGCGATGGCAAAGGCCACGCCACGTTCCAGCAGGCTCAGGCGCGCATGTGAGAACCAGGGGTCGAGGCTTTCGCCATAGGCGCCATAGCCGTACAGGTACAGTGGCACGGTCTTGCCCAGGTCCTGGCGGCGGCGTACCAGGCTGATCGGCACCTGGGTTCCGTCCGCTGCGGTTGCCCACAGGCGCTCACTGACATAGTCATCGGCATCGAACGCACCGAGCACCGGGGTTTGCTTGAGCACGACCTGAGCGCCCGTGGACAACGCCAGTTGGCGCACCTGGGCCGGGCGGTTGAGCGCTTCGTAGCGCAAGCGTATGCAAGGGCTGGCAAATTCCAGGCTGTCCTGCACGTACAGGCTGTAGGCGGCGTCTGGCAGTTCGACGCGGTAGGTCGGCAAGCCCTGTGGGCGCACGTCGATGATCGGCAGGCCGCCTTCGCGCAGGCTCAGGGTCAGGGCACCGCTATTCAGGCTGAGGCCTTCGAGCATGACCGTGTCGCGGTGCGCCACCAGCACCTGCCACTGTTCGCGGCTAGGTACTGGCGCGACTGGCGCGTGGTACAGGGCGAAATTGATGCCATCCTGGTTGGTGCGGATGAACCAGCGCCACTCGCCGTCGAGCTGGCCATGGTCGGGGAAGTATTCGTGGCCTTCGACGCGCGGCGCCAGGCAGGTGAACGGCGCCTGCGGGGTTTCGGCGTCCAGTACCCAGGCCTCACTGGTGGTCTTGCTGTTCAGCAGCAGCACCAGCTGGCGCTCGGAACTGGTGCGGTAGCAGTGCAGGAAGAAACGCCCGTCCGGCTCTTCGAACACGGTTTGGGCGGCGTCAGTGCCCAAGGTGTGGCGACGCAGGCGCCATGGGCGGTGGGTGTCGTCCAGCTCAGCGAAGAATAACGTCTGGCTGTCGTTGGCCCAGGTCAGGCTACCGTCGCAGTCGTCGAAGGGCAGGGTCGTGACACGGTCACTGACCAGGTCTTTGACGTACAGGGTATGGATTTCGTCGCCGCTGGTGTCGAGGCTATAGGCCAGCAGGCGGTGGTCGGGGCTGACGCTGAACGCGCCGAGGGAAAGGAAACCGCCGTTTGCCAGGGCGTTGGGGTCGAGCAGCAGCTGCTCCTGGTTTTCATCGACGGTGTTCGAGTCGTCGGCGGGGCGTGGGCAGCGGTAGTGACGCGGGTATTCGTCGCCGGCGGTGGTACGGGTGTAGTACAGGTAGGGGCCCCAGGGCGCCGGCAATGACAGGTCGGTCTCCAGGATGCGGCCTTTGATCTCTTCGAACAGTTGCTCACGCAACGGTGCCTGGTCGGCCAGGCAGGCTTCCTGGTAGGCGTTTTCAGCGTGCAGGTAAGCGAGTACCTCGGGGGTGTCGCGCTTTTGCAGCCAGGCATACGGGTCGGTGGCCTGGTCGGCTTGGGCAATCGGGGGTTGGGGCTTGGTTGGCATTGAAGGTCTCTTGATTGGAGTTGCCTGTGCC
>NZ_JBICKE010000097.1:0-51675 GCF_043103865.1 Pseudomonas sp. yb_5 | reverse complement strand
GGCGGCGGCAACAGTGAACGGCTGGTGGAAATTGGCCAGCAGGCCCGGCCCTTTCGCGGGTAAACCCGCTCCTACAACGGCCTGCGCCCGATCACCGATGTGTGTCCATCACCGATCAGTGTAGGCGCGGGTTCACCCGCGAAGAGGGCGGGCCTGCTTGAATCAATCAGCGCTCGATGGCCAGCGCCACCCCTTGCCCGCCACCAATGCACAAGGTGGCCAGGCCTTTCTGGGCATCCCGCTTGATCATCTCGTGCAGCAGGGTCACCAGCACCCTGCACCCGGAAGCACCAATCGGATGGCCCAGGGCAATCGCCCCTCCATTGACGTTAACCCGTGCGGCATCCCATGCCAGCGCATTGCCCACGGCCAGCGCCTGGGCGGCAAAGGCTTCGTTGGCTTCGATCAGGTCCAGTTCGGCCAGTTGCCAACCGGCCTTGTCCAGGCAACGCTGGGTCGCCGAAACCGGACCGATACCCATGATCGCGGGGTCTACCCCGGCACTGGCATAGGCGGCGATCTTCGCCAGCACCGGCAGGCCCAAAGCCTCGGCCTTCGCTGCGCTCATCAGAAGCACGGCGGCGGCGCCGTCGTTCAGGCTGGAAGCATTGCCTGCGGTAACGCTGCCGTCCTTCTTGAAGGCCGGGCGCAGTTTGCCCAGGGACTCGGCGGTGGTGTCCGGGCGTGGTTGCTCGTCACGGGCAAAAACCTTGGGCTCTCCCTTTCTCTGCGGCAGCACGATGGGGGTGATTTCAGCGTCGAAACGGCCGGCCTCGATCGCCGCCACTGCCTTGCGCTGCGATTCGGCAGCGAAGGCATCCTGCTGTTCACGGGTTAGACCGTACTTGTCCACCAGGTTTTCGGCAGTGATGCCCATGTGGTAATCATTGAAGGCATCCCACAAGCCGTCCGTGATCATGCTGTCGATCAGTTGGCCATGGCCCATGCGCTGGCCGGTACGGGCCGAGGGCATCACGTAGGGGGCAAGGCTCATGTTTTCCTGGCCACCGGCAATCACCACCTCGGCATCGCCGCAGCGGATCGCCTGGGCGGCCAGGTGCAGGGCCTTGAGGCCCGAGCCGCAGACCTTGTTCAGGGTCAGGGCCGGTACGCTGAAGGGCAGGCCAGCCTTGATCGCCGCCTGGCGGGCCGGGTTCTGACCGGCACCGGCCGTAAGCACTTGGCCGAGGATGACTTCGTCGACCTGGGCCGGGTCCAGCCCGGTTTGTTTCAGCAGTTGCTTGATCACGGCGGCGCCGAGGTCGACTGCAGGCACACTGGCCAAGGCGCCCTGGAAGCTGCCGATGGCGGTACGGGTTGCGGCGACGATCACCACGTCGTTCATGTTGTTGTTCTCCGTGCAATGGGCGTAGTGCCGCCAGCATCGGCGGGTTTGGCTTATTTGTTAAGTTTGTTTTTCTTTCGGATTGATGTGAAAAACAAATCAATGGGTGGCGGACGTTCTAACCTGCCAAGCTGGATTTCGTGCTGCCATGACCCTCCTGCACAGAAGAACTCTGGTTTTGCATCCCCATGATCACCCCTTAATATGTGTCGGATAACCTGCGGGGGTAGTCTCACCCTCTGATCAATCGGAATCGCCCCAAGCGGCGCTTCCCCGGCATAAACCTGACGAGGTACAGACATTGGCCATCATTCATCCTAAGGTTCGCGGTTTCATCTGCACCACGACTCACCCGAAGGGCTGCGAGCTCAACGTCCGTGACCAGATCGAAGCCACCCGCAAGCTGGGCGTACGCGAGGATGGCCCGAAGAAGGTCCTGGTCATCGGTGCTTCCAGCGGCTACGGCCTGGCAGCCCGCATCACCGCGGCGTTCGGCTTCAAGGCCGACACCCTGGGCGTGTTCTTCGAAAAACCAGGCACCGAGACCAAGGCCGGCACTGCTGGCTGGTACAACGCTGCTGCCTTCGACAAGTTCGCCAAGGCCGAGGGCCTGTACAGCAAGTCGATCAACGGTGACGCCTTCTCCGACGAAGCCCGCGCCAAGGTCATCGAGCTGATCAAGAACGAAATGGGTGGCAAGGTCGACCTGGTCATCTATTCGCTGGCTTCGCCCGTGCGCAAGCTGCCGCAGACGGGTGAAGTCATCCGCTCGGCACTCAAGCCGATCGGCCAGCCGTACAAGTCGACCGCCATCGACACCAACAAGGACACCATCATCGAGGCCAGCATCGAGCCGGCCACCGAGCAGGAAATTGCCGACACCGTCACCGTCATGGGTGGCCAGGACTGGCAGCTGTGGATCGATGCGCTGGCTGGCGCCAATGTACTGGCCGAAGGCGCTCGCACCGTGGCCTTCAGCTATATCGGCAGCGATATCACCTGGCCGATCTACTGGCACGGTGCACTGGGCCAGGCCAAGCAGGACCTGGACGAAACTGCCCTGCGTCTGAACCAGAAGCTGGCCGGTGAAGTGAAAGGCGGCGCCAATGTGGCGGTGCTCAAGTCGGTGGTTACCCAGGCCAGCTCGGCCATCCCGGTGATGCCACTGTACCTGTCGATGGTCTTCAAGATCATGCAGGAGAAAGGTGTTCACGAAGGCACCCAGGACCAGCTTGACCGCATGTACCGCGACCGTATGTACCGTACCGACGGTGCGCCGGCAGAAGTCGACGAGAAGGGTCGCCTGCGCCTGGACGACTGGGAGCTGCGTGACGACGTGCAGAACGCTTGCAAGGCCCTGTGGCCCAAGGTGACCACCGAGAACCTGTTCGAGCTGACCGACTACGCCGGTTACAAGAAGCAGTTCCTCAACCTGTTCGGCTTCGAGCGCGCTGACGTCAACTACGACGAAGACGTAGCCACCGATGTGAAGTTCGACTGCGTCGAGCTGTAATCGGGTAAGCCTGTACCGGCCTCTTCGCGGGCAAACCCGCTCCCACAGGTTCTCCCCCTGTAGGAGCGGGTTTGCCCGCGAAGAGGCCGGTACAGGCTACAAAATATTTGCTAGTTTTGGCGCACAACGACAGGGAATGCGCCATGAGTAGCCTCACCCAACCTGCTACCCCATTTCGCCACCCCGCGGCCGACGGCTACCGCCTCGGCGGCTTCTGCTGGTACCACGCCCAACCTGACCCCCAGCGCCCGCTGGTGATCATCAACGCTGCCACTTCGGTACGCTGCCGCTATTACGCCCGCTTTGCCGACTACCTGTTCGCCCACGGCTGCGATGTGCTGACCTATGACTACCGTGGTATCGGCGAATCCCGGCCTGCGTCGCTGCGTGGTTTCCAGGCCTCCTGGAGCGACTGGGGCCGGCTGGATTTCGAAGCCATGCTGGCGCATGCGGCAGCGCATTTCCCAGGTCAGCCGGTGGACGTGGTGGGGCACAGTTTCGGCGGTTGTGCAGTAGGCCTGGCACCGTCGGCTGGCGAGATCCGTCGGGTCGTCATGGTTGGCGCGCAGTTCGCCTACTGGCGCGACTACGCGGCCAGCCAGCGCTGGCAACTGTTCGGCAAGTGGCATGTGGTCATGCCGCTGCTGACCCGGGTATTCGGCTACTTTCCCGGCAAGCGCCTGGGTTGGCTGGAAGACACGCCAGCCGGTGTGGTGCATGACTGGACCACACGCACACCACGTTATGAGCACCGCCCCAGCGGGCGGGCGTTGGCGGCGCTACCGTTCGCCCAGGTGCGTGCGGCGACGCTGGCCATCAGTCTGACTGACGACCCTTTTGGGACCGTGGCGGCGACCGAGCGTTTATTGGGTTATCTACAGGGGGGCGAGCGCCAGCACCTGCGCATTGCACCTGTGGATATCTCGGCCGAGGAAATTGGCCATTTCGCGTTCTTCCATGACCGGTTTCGCGAAAACCTGTGGCCGGTGGCCTTGCAGTGGTTGCGGCAGGGGAGGCTGGAAGGTGGGGGGCCTGGCACCATTATGGGTTGATGGTGGGCGCAGGACAGTGGGGCCGCAAAGCGGCCCCGGCTATCTCAAGCCTTGCGCGCAAGCGGCTGCGCAGCAAACTTCACACCCGCCAGACCGTGTTTGATCAGCGCACGGATGTTGCCATGGTCGCTACCCTCAGGTGTGGCCACCACATCACGGTAGTGCTCGCCGAAGGCCAGCAGTGCTTCCTGGTCGCTCAGCCCTTCAAGCAAGGCCAGGCCCAGGGTTTTGCACGAACCTTCGTTCTGCCCTGCCGCATTCTCCACGCCGCCGTTGTTGAAGGCCTGCGGCTGGTAGCTGTAATTGTCGGCAATGAACGCCAAGGTATCGGCAAATACATGTTGGCCGCTGGCCAGGCTTGCGCGCAGGGTATTCAGATCAGTCACGAGGTTTTCCTTTTTCGAACGCCGCTTGTTGTTCGGCGCTGGCTTCTTTCTGGTATTGGGCTTTCCACTCGGCGTAGGGCATGCCGTACACCGCTTCGCGGGCATCATCCAGGCTCAGGTCCAGCTGACGCTCGTCAGCGGCGGCCTTGTACCACTTGGACAGGCAGTTGCGGCAGAAACCGGACAGGTTCATCAGGTCGATGTTCTGTACATCGGTGCGCTTTTGCAGGTGTTCGACCAGGCGCCGGAATGCGGCGGCCTCGAGCTCAAGCTGTTGTTGTGGGGTCATGGTCTTCTCTCAAGTCATGCGGTTCTTCAGGTGGCGGCCACCGTTGATGACCACCTGGCTGCCGGTGCTGTACTGGCTGGCGAGCAGGTACTTGACGGTCTCGATCAGCGGGCCGGCGCCGGGTTCGAACTCCAGCAGGGCCTTTTTCAGGGTTTGCTGGCGGTAGGCTTCGTCCCCCCCTTCCTTGAGGATCAGCAGCCCGGGCAGGATACCGTTCACATGCACCGTGGGCGCATATTTTTCGGCGAATGACAGCACCATGTTCTGCAGCGCGGCCTTGGTGGCGGCATAGCCGATGTGGCTTTTACTGCCGCGCGAGGAGGTTTCGTCGCAGATGTGGATGATGTCGGCCTTTTCCACCTTGGCCAGCAGGTCGCCCAGGGCCAGGTTGAGGTGGTAGGGCGCTTCGACGTGCAGGCGGAACATGGTCTCGAGGTTGTCGAGGCTATCGTCGAGCCATAGTGAGGCGTTGTGGATGATGGCGCGCAGTCCGTCGTAACGATCGTGCAGGTGATCGATCAGCGCCTGGCGGTCGCCCGCGTGGCACAGGTCGGCCTGAAACTGCACGATGTTGGGGTGGGCTGCCTGCGGCTGGATGCTGCGGCTGGCACTGACCACCGTATGGCCGGCCTGTGCCAGTTCGAGGGCCAGGGCCAGCCCGACGCGCTGGCTGGCTCCGGTAACGAGAATGGGGCTGTTCATGTTCGGGGTGGTCAACTTGTCTGTCCTTTGGTTGCCACCCAGCATACCCGAACTGTTTCCCTGTTGTATGGCCTGGCCTCAGCGGCTGCGCAAGGCGCCGGCAGTGGGTGGGGAGGCCTGCAGCCAACTGGCTAGCAGGCGGGTGGACAGCGGGATGAACAGGTACACCATGACCGGCGTCAGGGCCAGGGTGCTGAGCAGTACCCGGGGTATGAGGTCGAGCGCCGTCAACCAATGGCCGAACAGCAGGTTGAAGGCCAGCGAGACTGGAAAAAACGCCAGCCAGATGGCCACGGCCTGCTTCCAGCGAGGCGGTTTTTGCACCCTGTTGGTGCCGAACCAGTCGTCGATACCGCTGACGCGCGCCTCTTTGGGGCGCTCGAACAGGCCGTTGCCGCGTTGTAACCATGCGCGGCGAGAGGCGGAGTGTTCCCAGGCATGCAGGGTCGGCTCGTCGCTGAAGCGGAAGATGATCTGAAATTCGTCGCTATCCTGAGGCGGGGCAAGGATGCCCGAGCCGAGGTAGCCAGGGAAGTCGGTGGCCAGCTGTTCGCCTTCGTGCAGCCAGGCCAGCAGGTCCTGGTAGCGGCCATGGGCGGCGCGGCGCGACACCATGAGGGTAACGGGTGGGGTAGACATCGTGTATCTCCTGGCAACGGGGCTGGCGGGTAGCTGGCCCCTTTGGCTGTGTGGCCCGGGGTGATGGGCGACGCAGTCGTGCATGCAAGAATCGGGCGCGCATTATCGCGCAGTTGCGATCTTCGGCAAATATCGGCAGTTAAACGGTGGCACCAACAGACCGACACAGTCGTAGTAAGCTATGTGCCCAGTTTTTCGCACTCAGGGTACTTCGTGCAGATGAACGAACAGGGACGTAAACCGTTGATCGATGCGAGCTTCGAGCAGCAGGAGCTGTTTCCGATTCGTGAAGTGTCACGCTTGACCGGTGTCAACGCCGTCACCCTTCGTGCCTGGGAGCGCCGTTATGGACTGATCCAGCCCATCCGTACCGACAGTGGTCACCGCTTGTATTCCCAGGCTGATATCGATGAAATCCGCCGTATCCTCGGGTGGCTGGAGCGCGGCGTGGCGGTCAGCAAGGTGGGCAGTATTCTGGCCCGCGGACATGCCCTCTCCGGGCAGGCTGGCGGCGCGGTGGACACTAGCCTGCGCTGGCAAAACCAGATTCGCCTGGCGGTACAGCACTTCGATGTGGCGGGCCTGAATCGCCTTTATGACGAGGTGTTCGCAGCCAGCACCCTGGATCAGGTTTTCGCGGATGTACTCATGCCGGTGTGGCATGACATGGTAGTCCGGCAAGGCGGCTATGGGCAGGCCAGCGAATGGCTGTTCTATGACCAGTTCCTGCGCGGTCGGGTTTTCGCCCGCTTGCAGCTGGCCCGTGTGCCGTGTAGCCGCACCGTGCTATTGGCGCCATTGCCGGGGCAGTGCCATGAGCTTGAGTTGCTGGTAACCAGCCTGATCCTGGATAGCGACGAAGTTCGCGTGATCCCGTTGGCGAACGGGCAGCCGCTGCAAGAGCTTGCGCTGGTCTGCGAACGGCTGAAGCCGGACGCCCTGGTGCTGTTTTCCCATCAATCGCCCACAGCAGAACTCGCCCGGCACTTCAAGCGCCTGGCATCGATGCTGGAATGCCCATTGTTACTGGCCGGTGAAGCGGCGGAAGCGGTACAGGACAGCCTGGCTGGCAGCCCTGTAGCCTGCCTGGGCGCGCAGGGCAGTGTGATGCGCCAGCGCTTGCGGCAGTTTCTAGCCCGTCAGCTCGATACCTGAGTGTGCAGCTCGGGGTGGGCGCGGCGGTGCGCCTGGAGGATGTAGTCGCGCAGGCGTTCGATTTCTTCGGCTGGGCTTTGGCTGAGGTCGTAGGCAGCCAGGTCCGAGCCGATGCGCCGGCCCAACACACCATGCAGTTCGATCGGGTTGATGCCGCCCGGGGCGAAGCGCAGCGCGAAGCGGGCGGGTGCTGCTGGCAAATCACGGACTTCCAGCAGCACACCCTTGAAGGAAATCTCGCGTACCCACAGGCCGCTTGTTTCGTCATGGGCATCGAGCAGTGCGCTCGGCTGGTCCATCGCCAGGCGCCATGGGCGCAGCATGGGGCCGTCTTCGTAGATTTCCGGTGAACCCAGTTGCAGGTGCAGGGCGTGGAACTCGTCCTCTACCAACTGCAGCGGGAAACTGATTTGCTGGTTGTTGAACTGGGCCTGCAAGGTCACCTGCTCGTTAGCCACCAACCGGGTGAGCAAGCTTTGTATGCGGCGGTCGCCATTGACCAGCAGGCTCGACATGGTGTCAGCCAGGTTCAGTTGCGGCGAATGCTGCATGTTCTGTATGAAATCCAGCTCGTCCTGGGTCAGGAGCGCGTCTGCTTGCATGATCGAACTCGGTGGTGGCGATTTCTTCAACGGAATTGACCGTGCGTGGCGGACTTGGTTCAGGCGCGTTCGTCGGGTTTCGGACGAGCGCGCAGTTCTGCCAGCTCCCGTTCCAGTTCGACCTGGCGGCTGACGTCTTTCTGGATGCCGATAAAGTAAGTGCGCTGGTCAAAGTCGCTCTTCACCGGCGTGATCGACAACTCGTTCCAGAAGGCGCTGCCATCCTTGCGATAGTTACGCAGCACTTCGCGACATGGGCGGCCCTCGGCCATGGCCTTGCGGATGCGTGCGCGGCCAAGCTGGTCACGGTCGTCAGCCTGCAGGAACCGGCAATCCTGATAGAGAATCTCGTCACGGTTGTAGCCAGTGAGGCATTCGAAAGCGGCGTTCACGTAGATCAGGATGGTGTCGTCGCCTTCCTGTTCGGCAACCACGATGCCGTCATTGGACGCATCGACCATCGATTGCAGCAATTGCGCGTTGATCATGTCCGGGCCATAGGTGAAGGAAAACGGAAGATGGCGACTTTGGTAAGGGCGGCCTTTTGCCAGCGTTGAATGCTAGTATCCTACGTTTTCACTCAGTTTCGGAATCCTCTACTCGATGAAAGTCGCCATTATTTCCGGCTCGGTCTATGGCACCGCCGAAGAAGTCGCCCGTCACGCTGAATCGCTGCTCAAGGCGGCAGGTTTCGAGGCTTGGCATGCTGCGCGTGCCACCCTTCAGGATCTTCAGGGTTTTGCCCCTGACGCCTTGCTGGCCGTGACCTCGACCACCGGTATGGGTGAGCTGCCGGACAACCTCATGCCGCTGTACAGCACCCTTCGTGACACGCTGCCCGCGGCCTGGCGCGGCCTGCCTGGCGCGGTGATCGCGCTGGGCGACTCCAGTTATGGCGATACCTATTGCGGTGGTGGCGAGCAGATGCGTGAGCTGTTCGCCGAACTGGGCGTGCGCGAAGTGCAGCCAATGCTGCGCCTGGATGCGAGCGAGACGGTGACCCCGGAAGCGGATGCCGAGCCTTGGCTGGCTGAGTTGGCGAACGCACTGAAAGCCTGAACCGGCACCTGTGCAGGCGTGTTAGCTGTGCGGCTCGCGCAACAAGGCCAACCACGCCTGCGCCGCCCGTGACAGGTAGGCGCCGCGTCGCCAGATAAACGCGATATCCCAACGCAAATCCTCCTGCGTATTCAACGGCACACGCACCACCCCGGGGCGCTCCAGCGCTTTTGCCACTACCCGGGGCAGCATCACCACGCCCTGGCCCGCTGCCACCAGCGCCGCCAAAAAATCCGCCTGGCCGCTGCGCCCGCCTTCCTTGGGGGTGAAGCCCTGCTGTTGGCACGCCTTCAGCAGCCGGTCGTTGAGCACGAAACTGCGCTGGTACAGCAGGAACGGTGTATCGGCCAGTTGCCTCAGGCCCACGGCGTCCAGGCCCGCCAGGGCATGGCCAGCCGGCAGCAAGGCATCCAGCGGCTCGTTGCAGAAGGGCTGGTAGTCGAATGCCTCGTCGGTGGGCGTCAAGCAGCCGCCCAGTTCCAGTTCGCCACTTCTGACGGCCTGTTCGACGTTGCGGCTGCCGCCTTCAAGCAGCTGGATGGCGATGTTCGGATGACGCCGCCGGTACTCGGCGAACAAGCCGGCGAACAATGTGTCGCTGCCAAGCATCGGCAAGCCCAGGCGTAGTTCGCCACGCTCCATCTGGCTGAGATCGTCCAGCTCGTTGAGCAGCGCCTGGCGCATGCGCAGCAGGGCTTCGCCACGTTCCAGCACGATGCGCCCGGCAGCGGTCAGGTGCAGGTGCGACGCCTGGCGCTCCAGCAGCGGCTGGCCCACATCTTGCTCAAGCTGGGCCACCTGCTTGCTCACGGCCGACTGGCTGATGTGCAGGGTCTGTGCCGCCTGGGTAAAACCGCCGCGGTGCACAACTTCAATGAAGCTGCGCAGTTGTTTGAACTCCATGAGTCGAATTCCATTTTGGAATGGCGAGTAGTCTAACAATTCGCTTCTGGCCTAGGCAGCCAAATCTTAAAATGAGGGCCTGTCGAGGAACCCCGCCATGAAACCTGCATTATTGAAAAAAGCCCTGCGCCTGCTTGTCGAGCTGGCGGTTCTCTGTGCGCTGTTCCTGCTTGGTGGCCAGATTGCCAGTTGGCTGGGCTGGCCGATCCCCGGTGGTGTGATGGGCCTGGCACTGCTGTTGATACTGTTCGCTTCGGGTGTGCTCAAACCGGCCATGCTGCAACTGGGTGCTGGCTGGCTGATGGCTGAGATGCTGTTGTTCTTCATCCCGGCGCTGATGAGTTTGCTCGACTATGGCTCACTGATCCGTGATGAGGGCTGGCGCATCTTGCTGGTGATCGCCGTGAGCACGCTGATGGTGATGATAGTGACCGCCATGACCGTTGAGCTGGTGTGCCGCTGGAGGTTGCGCCATGAGCCTTGAACCCATGCCGCTGTTCTGGTTGGCCTTGACCTTGCTGGCTTACCTGGGCAGCCGCTGGTTGTACCGGCGTAGCAAACGCTACCTGCTGTCACCGTTGATCCTGGTGCCGTTGTTGCTGTTGGCTGTGGCCGTGCCACTGCATACAGCCTATGCCGAGTATGCGCGCAACACCCACTGGTTGATGAGCGTGCTCGGCCCGGTGACCGTAGCCTTCGCGGTGCCGATCTGGCAGCAGCGGGCCATGCTGGCGCGCCACTGGCCGGCCTTGATGATGGGCATGGTCGCTGGCAGCAGTGCCTCGATCGCCAGCTCCTGGGGGCTGGCGCACCTGTTGGCGCTGGACAGCGCAACCAGCCTGTCGCTGGTGCCGCGCTCGATCACCACGCCCTTTGCCATGCCGCTGGCCCATGACCTAGGTGGGGTGCCAGAGCTGACAGCGGTGTTCGTGATGTTCACCGGCGTGCTCGGTGCCATGTTCGGCGGTGTGCTATTGCGTTGGCTGCCGCTGCGCACACCGTTGGCACGGGGAGCGCTGTTCGGTGTTGGCGCGCATGGTGCCGGGGTCAGCCGGGCGCAGGAAGTGGGCCGTGAGGAAGGCTCGGTGGCCGGCCTGGTGATGGTCCTGACCGGGCTACTCAACCTGTTCGCGGCCCCCTTGTTGGCCTTGCTCCTCTGACCGTTCGTGCCACTGACTCGCTCAGTCATCAAGCTGGCTGGCAACGCAAGTTCCAGCCAATGGGCTGCTGGCTAGACTTTGCCTCGACATAGAGAGCACATGTAAGTGCCGAGGTGACATGCAATGAACGCAGCCTTGCCCTATTCCGCCAACACCACTAAACCGGGACCCATCTGATGCCTATGGCCGAGATTCCATTGTGCGTCTGGCGTACCCGGGCACAGAGTTTCATCTTCCGGGGCCAGAGCATCCGCTACTGGACCGCAGGGCAAGGAGAGCCTCTGCTTCTGTTACACGGTTTCCCCACCGCCAGTTGGGACTGGCACTACCTGTGGGGCCCTCTGAGCCAACGTTTCCGGGTGATCGCTTGCGACATGCTCGGCTTTGGTGATTCGGACAAGCCCGTCGATCACACTTACAGCCTGATGGAGCAAGCAGACCTGCAGCAGGCATTGCTTGCCCACCTGCAGGTCACGGAGCCGGTACACCTGTTGGCTCACGACTACGGTGGCAGCGTGGCGCAGGAGTTGCTGGCGCGACACCATGAGCAGCGTGCCGACATTGGCAGCTGTGTGTTCCTCAACAGCGGGCTGTTCCCCGAAAGCTGCCGCATGCTACTGATCCAGAAGCTGCTGCTCAGCCGGTTTGGCTGGCTGGTCGGGCGCTCGTTCGGGCGTGACGATCTGGTGCGTAATGTGATGCAGGTCTACGGCCCCTGCACCCATCCCAGTGAAAGCGCGCTGGATGACTTCTGGAGCCTGATCGCTGCCAACCGGGGCACGCGCATCCTGCACAAGCTGGTGGGCTACATGCCAGAGCGCAGGTTGCACCGCGAGCGCTGGGTAGGGGCGATGCAACGTAAAGGCGTGCCGCTGCGCTTGATCAATGGCATTGTCGACCCGCTTTCCGGCGCGCACATGCTTGAGCGCTACCGGCAACTGGTGCCGGAGCCGGACACCGTGCAGTTACTGGGCATTGGCCATTACCCGCATACGGAAGCGCCAGTGCAGGTACTGCGCCACTACCTGGCCTTTCGTGAGCGGCCGCTGAGCTATTACCCACCGAAAGTGGCGTGGTCATGACGGGGCCTTTGCGCTAACGGGACAGAGCGCTGTCCGTGCGGCGCTCGGTCTCATCGACGCTGAAAATATTGACGGTCACCTGACAGCCAGCGTGCATTTTCAGTCGCCCAAAAAAAAGGCCGCTGCAAGCCGCAGCGGCCAATCGAGACGTCAGATCAAGGAGCTTCAAAATCTACGTCGGTGAACCTCGCAGGCTTGAAAAGCGGGGGGGAGAGCCCTTCAAGCCGGCCAGTGAGTTAAGAATAAGCGCTTGATCCGTCTGGAAAAATAGCTTCTGTCGACATTCACCTTTACGTTTCAGGCAACAGTGCCAAGTGCTGGGTAAGCTTCCCTGCGCTATTGCTTTTATCATCCGTTCACTCTGCTGCTTCGGTAATTTTGGAGCACAGTTCATGTCTATCGATTTCAATCTTGGCATCCCCGATCTCGGTGAAGGGTGCCCAGGTGCACGCTCTGTGAAAGAACAGGTGAAGGCCATGATGGCTCACGCCCAGGAGCTGCAACAGCTGATGGCTACGGTTGCGCAACTGGCCAGCCTGATCCCGGAGGCTCATCGACAACAGTTCACCGAGCAGAAGCGTTTGCCGTTGGCGGTTGTCGAGTCGCTTGTGCCGCAAAGGCAGGCGGTTCTTGACCAGTGGTGGGAGCAACAGTCCAGGTTAAGTTCGAAATCACTTACCCTGGCGTCCCATTTGATCCAGCTGATGTTTGCCGAAACGCGCCTCAAGGCCCTTACGTTCAAGGCCTGGGAACCCGGTATCGAGGCCCTCGAGCAGGGCGGGGACGTAAACAAGCATGAGGTGCACCTGGTTGCCGGCGATTTGCGTTTTCGTTTGCCGGGTGTCGTTGCCAGCAGTCATGACCTCGAACAGAACCCGGACGCACCTGCGGATTTCCTGATCTACAGCCTGGCCAGCGGTTGCTGGTTCGACACTGAACGCGCGCGCGCAGCCCGTGAACTCGCCCCTGCCTTTGCTGAAGGCAGCCCGTTGCGTTGGCTGTTGTCTTCGCAAGAGCGGGCAGCGCTGTCTACAGAGGGTTTGACACTCGATTTCGTGCCGCTGCAGGTGCCACTTCACAGGTATTTCATCCGTGATCTGCAGGCTATCCAGCTTGAAGCCACCCGGCGCAGCCTGCGGATCAAGGTCGATGACGCCCGGCGTCTCACCCAGCTCGACAGTGCGGCCCGGCTTGAGCCTCTGGTGGCTGCGCTGCAGAAACGTGCGACGCGGCATGTGCGCGCGTACCGCACCAGCCTGCTGCCCGAATGGCGGCGGTTCATGCAGGGCGAGGCACTGCAAGCCTATCGACAACTGGAAGATGATCTGCAGGTGAAGGAGAAGCGTTGCACCGAGCGTCTGGCGCAATGGCGCGACCTGCGCAGCTTCGCCCAGAAACAGGTCAAGCAAGCCCTTGGGCTGAATATCGACCCCGAGCAGGTGCGGCTGCGAGTCAGTCACGTCGATGACCCTGAGCAGGCGATGAAACACACCCTGCTCGATTGGGCGTTGAGTGGTGGCTACAGCGGGTGCCAGCTCAAGGTCGAAGTCCTGGGTGAGCGGCACCGTTCATTGTTGGGGGGCACCTCTGTCCAGCGGGTGATCGAGAAACTGGATTTGCGCGTCAGCTACGTCAAACAGATCCGTACGCTCTATGACGACACGTTGACCATGGCCGCACTGTGTGAGGTTCTTGATGCGCGGCTGGCGCTGGCCAATCAGGCCGCTCGTCATCAAGGTTTTCACCCGGCGGCGTTCGATCTGTTGCACCACGCACGCCGGGGGGAAATGCAGGCCAATGGCATCAGCGCCGGTCTGGTTTGCCTCAATGGTGCGCCAACGCCCTTGAAGGACCTGCTGTGCCTGGTACAGGGCGATCAGTACCTGCTCTATGCCCCCGGCGCACCGGGAGGCGATTTTCATCTTTTCGACTCACTCGAAAAAATGGCGCTCGAAATCGGTAGCTGGACCTTGTTGCCGGTAGGCAGTGAGTACCTGCTGGGGCAATGCTCGTGGGCCCAGCATGATTCGCTCAAGCGCCATTTGCGCAAGGTCGGGATGCTGCCCACCGACTGGTCCATGCACAGCGTGACGCTCGCGCCGGTCAAGTCGCAGCAGTGGCCGGATGTGCTCAATGCCCTGGCCAGGCGCAAGATCACTGCCCTGATCGAGGATCAGCAGGCCACCACGCCAAGCTGGTTCATCAAAGCCAGTCGTACCGAGCAGCAGGCACTGGTTGATATCGACCAACTGCTCAAGCTGGCACAGGCCAGGTATCAGTCGCTGATGAAGATGCCGAGCTTTCGCACCTTCGCTCATCGACAGGTGACGGAAAAGGTCAATTCATACCCGGGCAATCGCGGCGGCCCAATCAACCCGGATCAGGTATTGATAGCGCTGGAAGAGGATGCTTTTCGCACACTGACGCAGACCGTCATCAAAGGGTATCCCACGTATTACAATTTTTCCGGCTTTGCCCGCATCACCTCGGCTACGGGCCAGGATATCTCGCACCTGAGCCCGGCGCTGCTGGGGAGCTACATCCGCGCTGCCGACCTGGGCAACAAGTACATCGAAGAAGTGAAAGCGCAGTTACTCGACCGCTCCAGGCCTGAATATGAAAGGCTCAGGCAGTGTTATCGCACGCTCTTCGCTTTGAAGATCAGGCGTGCCGTGCTCAGCGAGAAACTTCAGGGCAGCTTGTCGGGTCGCCATGCGCAGTGGCTGGCGTCAGTGATCGACAGCTTTTCCGGGACCTCGATCGACGCGGCGTGCAACCTTTATCCGTTATGGATGGACGATTGCCCCGTCCAGGGTGCCTACCTGCTGAAACCTGCTCGGGACCGCGAACTTGAGCCTCTGGTCTATCTGCCAGAAATCGAGCAAGGGCCCACTCTGCGGACCCTCAGTGAGCTGGCAAGGACCTGGCGTGAGCACGACTTGGCAGGTTATTGCCAGGACCGCGTGCCGTTATCGAGCCAGTCGCGCATGAACGCATTGATCGAAGAGCAACTGCGCGCCGGAGATGGCATTGAGGTGGTGCTGGACGCCGTTGCCCGAGGCAGGGGCGTGCGGGCGCCGATAGGGGAGACCGGGCGTATCGGGGATCCTGTCCAGGACCTTGAAAAGCGGATCAGGCGGATGATCAACGAAGCCGCTGAAGACAGCGCAGGCGCTGCCGAGCGTATTTCGGCCGTGGTGGTGGAGTGGGGGATCGTACTGGCTGGCATCCTCACGGTGCCGTTTCCACCGGCGGCCATGGCCGTCGGGCTTTTCTGTGCGGCCAGGTCCTTCGTCACCGGGGCCATCGCATGGAGCGATGGCGACCGTTCTGCCGCCTTGCTGTCGTTCGCGGCGGGGGTGGCAGGAACGGTGGCTTCCACGGGGGTCTTGGTACGGCTGTTCGGTGCCGCGCAGAAATACATCACCGTGCTTTCCCGGGCAGAGGTGTCGCAGCCCACGGCATTCTCGCGTGTCATCGGGCGGCTATGCGATGACTACGGCGATTTGGTGAGCGAGGTGGCGCCCGCCCTTTATGATGGCTTCTCTCAGGAACTGCTCTGGCTCGTCGAGGAGGAAACGCTAGACGTCGAAGCGCAGTGTGGGTTGCCCGCGTAACCCATGCGCCAGCTCACGGTTCGTGCGGCCGTGAGCAGGCGCTGCGCCGCCGGCCCATGTTCATCGGCATGGAAGATCGACGTCGGCCCGACCACGGTCATCACCGCGGCGATCTGCCCCATGGCGTTGAATACTGGCGCCGACAGCGCATCCACCCCCGGCATCAGCAGGCCATGCACATGGTGCAGGCCCTGTTTGCGGATGCCGGCCAGCAGTGTGTGGTAGTCACTGGCGGTTTGTTGCAAAACGGCCAGTTCCCTGTCGCGCAGCTCCTGGGTTTCTCGCTCGGGCAGATAGGCGGCGAATACCAGCCCGGTGGACGAACTGAGCAATGGCAGCACCGAACCGATCTGGGTCACCACGGTGACCGCGCGCACGGCAGGTTCGATGCTTACCACCGTGGCCCCCTGGTTACCCCACACGGCGATGAAGCAACTTTCGTTGAGTTCATCTCGCAACTGCGACAACGGCATTGCCGCCACCTTGAGCACATCGATGCTGCCCAACGCCGCCAGCCCCACCCGCAGTGCCTCACGCCCCAGCCCATAATGGTTGGTGGCGGCATCCTGTTCGGCAAAACCACTGGCAATCAGCGCCTGCAGGTAGCGATGCACTTTGCTTGCAGGCATCTGCACGTGCTCGGCCAGGCGTGATAGTGAAGTCGAGGGTGAGAGTTCTGCGAGGGCCTTGAGGATATCGGTGCCGACTTCCGCCGAGCGGACCTTCTGCTTGCCGGTGTCGGTGGGGGAGTTGGCTTTGGCCATGGGCGGGGAGGTTCCGGATTTATCGTGTCGCCTTTATAGCTTGACGCCTTGAGCGGAGCAAATTACGTTATTCGTAATCTGATTACGATAAAAACAAAATCCGGAGGCATCGATGAACCGCGACACGTCGCCCGACCTTCACTACCTGAGCGGCTTCGGCAACGAATTCGCCAGCGAAGCATTGCCCGGGGCGCTGCCTGTCGGGCAGAACTCCCCGCAGAAGGCCCCGTACGGCCTGTATGCCGAGCTGCTGTCGGGCACGGCGTTCACCATGGCCCGCAGCGAGCTGCGCCGTACCTGGCTATACCGCATTCGGCCTTCTGCCTTGCACCCACGCTTCGAGCGTCTGGCGCGCCAGCCGCTCGGCGGGCCACTGGGTGGCATCAACCCCAATCGCCTGCGCTGGAGCCCGCAGCCGATTCCTGCCGAACCGACCGATTTCATCGAAGGTTGGCTGCCCATGGTCGCCAACGCCGCAGCGGAAAAACCGGCTGGCGTGAGCATCTACATCTACCGCGCCAACCGGTCCATGGAACGGGTGTTCTTCAACGCTGACGGTGAGCTACTGCTGGTGCCGGAACAGGGCCGCTTGCGTATCGCCACCGAGCTGGGCGTGATGGAGGTCGAACCGTTGGAAATTGCGGTGATCCCACGTGGCATGAAGTTCCGCGTCGAACTGCTCGACGGCCAGGCCCGTGGCTATATCGCGGAAAACCACGGTGCGCCGCTGCGCCTGCCGGACCTGGGCCCGATCGGCAGCAACGGGCTGGCCAACCCCCGCGACTTCCTCACGCCTGTGGCCCACTACGAAGAAGCCGAAGGCCCGGTGCAACTGGTACAGAAGTTCCTGGGTGAGCACTGGGCCTGCGAGCTGCAGCACTCGCCACTGGACGTTGTGGCCTGGCATGGCAGCAACGTGCCGTACAAGTATGACCTGCGCCGCTTCAACACCATCGGCACCGTCAGCTTCGACCACCCGGACCCCTCGATCTTCACCGTGCTCACCTCGCCAACCAGCGTGCATGGCATGGCCAACATGGACTTCGTGATCTTCCCGCCCCGCTGGATGGTGGCCGAGAACACCTTCCGTCCGCCATGGTTCCACCGCAACCTGATGAACGAGTTCATGGGCCTGATCAATGGCGCCTACGACGCCAAGGCCGAGGGCTTCCTGCCGGGTGGTGCCTCGTTGCACGGGGTGATGAGTGCCCATGGCCCCGACGCCGAAACCTGTGAGAAGGCCATTGCCGCTGACCTGGCGCCGCACAAGATCGACAACACCATGGCCTTCATGTTCGAGACCAGCCAAGTGTTGCGCCCGAGCCTGCAAGCCCTTGAATGCCCGCAATTGCAGGCCGACTACGATAGTTGCTGGGCAACCTTGCCGAGCACCTTCAACCCGAACCGGAGATAATCCATGAACCACTCTGCCAATGCCCGTAGCTGGGTCGAGCACGCCAACGGGCACAGCGACTTCCCCCTGCAGAACCTGCCATTGGGCATCTTCAGCCGGCCGGGTGAAGCCAGGCGCTGTGGCGTGGCCATCGGCGACGCGATCCTCGACCTGGAGGCGGTGCTGGCCGCCGGCCTGTTCGACGGGGCGGCCAAGGCCGCCGTTGAAGCCACCCGCGGTGGGGCTCTGAACGCATTCTTCGCTTTGGGCCGCAACGCCCGCGTAGCCCTGCGCGAGCGTTTGCAGGTGCTGCTGGGCGAGCACAGCGAACACCAGGCAGCCCTGAAGCCGGCGCTGCTCCCGGCCAGCGACTGCCAGCTGCACGTGCCAGCGCAGATCGGTGACTACACCGATTTCTACGTTGGTATCGAGCATGCGAAGAACGTGGGCAAACTGTTCCGTCCCGACAACCCACTGCTGCCCAACTACAAGTACGTGCCGATCGGTTATCACGGCCGCGCCTCCACCATCCGCCCGTCCGGCACCGACGTGCGCCGGCCCAAGGGCCAGACCCTGCCGGCCGGGCACACCGAGCCGAGCTTCGGCCCTTGCGCTCGTCTGGACTACGAACTGGAACTGGGTATCTGGATTGGCCAGGGCAATGACATGGGCCAGGCAATTCCGGTAGGCGATGCAGCCGAGCACATAGCCGGCCTGTGCCTGCTCAACGACTGGTCGGCGCGCGATATCCAGGCTTGGGAATACCAGCCACTGGGGCCGTTCCTGTCCAAAAGCTTCATCACCACCATTTCGCCCTGGGTTGTCACCGCCGAAGCATTGGAGCCGTTCCGCTGCGCCCAGCCGGCCCGCCCGGAAGGCGACCCGCAGCCACTGTCGTACCTGCTGGACAAGCGCGACCAGGCCAGCGGTGCATTCGATATCGAACTCGAAGTGCTGCTGCTGACCGAGCGCATGCGCGAACAGGGCATTGCCCCGCACCGTCTGACCTTGAGCAACACCCGCAGCATGTACTGGACCGTGGCGCAGCTGGTGGCGCACCACAGCGTCAACGGCTGCCAGCTGCAGCCGGGTGACTTGTTCGGTTCGGGCACGCTGTCGGGTGCCACGCCGGGATCGTTCGGTAGCCTGCTGGAGATCACCGAAGGCGGCAAACTGCCGATCGAGCTGGCCAGCGGCGAGGTGCGCAAATTCCTTGAAGACGGCGACGAAATCATCCTGCGTGCCCGCTGCACACGTGATGGCGTGGCCAGCATCGGTTTCGGCGAATGCCGCGGCACGGTCATCGCAGCCAACTGAGGAGGCAGGGGTATGGAGCTGTACACCTATTACCGTTCCACCTCGTCCTACCGGGTGCGCATTGCCCTGGCGCTGAAGGGGCTGGCTTACCAGTCCCTGCCGGTCAACCTGCTGCAGGGTGAGCAGCGCGGTGAGGGCTATGTAGCCGTCAACCCGCAGGGCCGCGTACCGGCCTTGCGCACCGATGGTGGTGAGGTGCTGGTGCAGTCGCCGGCGATCATCGAGTACCTGGAAGAGGTTTATCCACAGCCTGCGTTGCTGCCGGCCACAGCCGAGGCACGGGCCAAGGTACGGGGGGTGGCGGCCATCATTGGCTGCGACATTCACCCGCTACACAACGTCAGCGTGCTCAACCGGCTGCGCCAGGCCGGTCAGGACGAAGGGCAGGTCAACCAGTGGATCGGCCACTGGATCACCCAGGGGCTTGCGGCAGTGGAACAACTGATTGGCGATCACGGTTTCTGCTTTGGCGACACACCAGGGCTGGCGGATGTGTACCTGATCCCGCAGTTGTACGCGGCCGAACGCTTCAACATCGACCTCCACAGCTTCCCACGCATCCTGCGGGTTGCCGCATTGGCGGCCGCGCACCCGGCGTTCACCAAGGCCCACCCCGCCCAGCAACCGGACAGCCCGGCTCAGTGAAGTGAACGGTTCGCCGCCGGAAGCTTGCCGATTCGCTCGGACAGCTTCAGGCGCTGGACCGGGTCTTCCGTCAGTAGCAACGCATGCTCCAGGTCGAAGCGCTCGGCCTGCGGGCAATCCAGATGATGGTAGAGCGAGGCGCGGGTCATATAGTCGCTCACCTGCACCGGGCCCAACTGCATGATCCGCTCTGCATCGATCAACGCCGCCAGGTGGTTGTCGTTACTGATGTGCAGTTGGCGCAGGTTGCGTGACAGGCGTTGCAGCATCTGCAGCGGGCTGGCGCTGCGCAGATGCTCTGCTGTCAGCGCCTGGTGCGGGCCGAACTGGCGCGCCAGCAACTCGCGGCAGTCGCTGGGGTACAGGCGCCGGCCGCCGCAGGGGTCGAGCAGGTGGTCTGCACCCGGCACGCGCAGCAGGAAATGGCCAGGGAAGCCCACACCCTCCAGCGGTATGGACAGGCGCCTGGCCAGTTCCAAAGCGAGGATGGCCAGGGTCAGTGGTTGGCCGCGGCGGCGCTGCAATACCTTGTCCATCATCGCTGCATGCGGGCGCAAGGGGTGGTATTCATCCTGCTGAAAGCCCAGCGCATTAAGCTGGCGCAGCAGTGGCTGGGCCAGTTCGCACAGCGGCAGCATCGGCAGGTTGGCGCTTATCTCGCGCTGCAGGTCGTGCAGCGCAGCAAGGCTGGCCGCGGGCTCGACACCAGGGTCGTGCTCGGCGGCAATCCACAATGCGGCTTCCAGCAGGTCGACAGGCTCGCGTTCCAGGCAGGCCAGGCAGGCTTGACGTGGCTTCATGGGGCATCTCCACACACGTTTGAGTATTAGCCGTGGCGCGTGGTTTCGTCCAGTGGTCCGGCGGCGGCGTCAACGCCGAGGCCGTGCCTATACTGGAAGGAGCACCTCGTAGGGGAGCCGGTCGATGTTCGCGCTGATGCAAAGCACCCGTACCCAGTCACTGCACCTGTTCAATGACCCGTCTACGGGCCTGAAAGCCGTTGTGGCAATCCACAGTGAGCAGTTGGGCCCTGCCATGGGTGGGTGTCGTTACCTGCCTTACGCCGATGACGAAAGCGCCATGACCGACGCTATTCGCCTGGCCCAGGGCATGAGCTACAAGGCAGCACTGGCCGGCTTGCCGATGGGGGGTGGCAAAGCAGTGATCATGCGCAACCCGCATGTGGAAAACCGCGCCGCGCTGTTCGAGGCCTTTGGCCGCTTCATCGATACCTTCCATGGCCGCTTCATCATTGCCGTGGACAGTGGCACCTCGACCTTGGACATGGACTGCATTGCCCACAGTACTCCCTACGTGACCAGCACTACGGCGTCGGGCGACCCATCGCCACATGCGGCGATGGGGGTGTTCGCGGGCATACGTGCCACAACCTCGTTCCGGCTGGGCAGCGATGACCTGAGAGGCTTGCGGGTAGCGGTGCAGGGGTTGGGCAATGTCGGTTATGCACTGGCGGAGCAATTGCATGCGGTGGGCGCGGAACTGCTGGTCAGCGACCTGGACCCGGGGCGGGTGCGGCTGGCGATGGAGCAGTTCGATGCCAAACCGGTGACCAACGATGCGTTGATCAGTACCCCTTGCGATATCTTTGCACCCTGCGGCGTGGGCCCGGTACTGAACGGGCAGAGCGTGATGCAACTGCGTTGTGCGGCAGTGGCGGGGGCGGCCAACAACCAGCTGACTACCTTGCAGGTGGCAGACCAGCTGGAGTCGCGCGGCATATTGTATGCACCTGACTACGTGATCAATGCCGGTGGGCTGATCTATGTGGCACTCACCCACCGTGGCGAAGACCAGGGCACAATTACTGCGCACCTCGCGCGTATCCCTTCACGGTTGACCGAAGTGTTTGGCCATGCGCAGGCGGAGAAGCGTTCGCCGGCAAGGGTGGCGCAGATGTTGGCGGAACGGTTGTTGTATGGCTGAAGGTGATGATGGCGTTGTGGGCCACTTCGCGGGTAAACCCGCTCCCACTCCTCCAGATCACTCGGCAGCAGCATCCTCAAGCAACTCGGACAACGCATCCGGCTGGCTTTTGAACGCCCGGGCGAACACATCGCGGTTCTTCGCCATGTAGATACCGGCTTCCTCGACCTGCTGCTCGGTCAGCGACGGCACCGCCTTGTGCAGCACCTCGGCCAGGCGCTCGGCCAGTTCGAGCATTTTGTCGTGACGGTCTGCTTCGGCCTTATCCATGAACAAGCGCTCCGGGTCGCGGCTGCTGCGGTACACCACTTCGACGGCCATTCATCACCTCTATGCCTTTTTGCTGGTTGTGTTGCGGTTTACTGTATCTATATACAGTAATGGCAATGCTGGTTGGTTCGCAAGCAGAAATTGTAGCGTGGCATAGACCGGGCGAATGCGGTGGCGGCTGC
The DNA here is from genome assembly GCF_043103865.1 of Pseudomonas sp. yb_5. NCBI lineage: Bacteria > Pseudomonadati > Pseudomonadota > Gammaproteobacteria > Pseudomonadales > Pseudomonadaceae > Pseudomonas > Pseudomonas sp. yb_5. The sequence goes on along the minus strand of NZ_JBICKE010000097.1, from coordinate 29,656 downwards.
GACGGTGAATGGTCGGGGGATATTGGCCGGCAGGTCCGGCCTATTCGCGGGTGAACCCGCTCCTACGGGGGCGTTAACGGCTGGGTTTTGCGTCAGGCACGTGATCGCAAGGAGAGCAGTCTGGCTCAAGACATGCGCTGTAGATGTAGTAGATCGAGCGCCGCCCGCGCGGCGCTCGATCTCACAGGCGCTGAAACTGCTGCGGCAAACACATAGAGGCCTTCATCCAACCTGAAGCGAAATCCTCACGGCTTCATACCCAACTCGGCATCATCCATCAGCGCCTTGGCCATGGCACTCAGATAATGGGCGGCCCAGATCATCATGGGTTTCTCCTCCATCAGGCCAGTAATGGTCAATTCACGCACATAGCCCATCAATTCCGACGACTGCTCGCGGGCGTCCCTGCAGGGGATGCCGGGCTCGATGCGGAACAGTGGATGGGTGCTGTTTTCGCCTTGATAGAAAGTGGTCTTGCCGACGGTGAATTGGGTGTCTTCTGTTGTCATTGTTCAATCCCCTGAAGTTTCTCTAGTGTCTGGCCGACCCTTTCGCGGGCATGCCCGCTCCCACAGGCTCCAACAGGTACTGTGCAAGTCTTGAGGCTGTGGTGATCCTGTGGGAGCGGGCGAGCCCGCGAAGAGGCCGACCTCCCGGCGCATTAACCAGCCTTAGTGCGAAGTCCTGGGCTCAGCGGGCATCTGCACCTGAACCAGTGCCGACTCAAGCAGAGCCCGCAGCACCTCCAGCTCATGCATCGAGGTCATCATCAGGATCGAAACCGGTGACTTGGGCTGAAGCAGCAACGCCTGATGCGCCACGGTAGCTGCGCACAACGCGTAGTCGGTGGCCTGGATCAGGGGGTCTTCGAGGGAATGGGGGGTGTGGGGTGGATCGGGAACTATTTTCAGCATGCTCTGGTATCCATTTTTGGGGCCGCTCCCCACTTGCTGTCAAACAGGTAGGTGGCAGCTGTGCACAGGTTGACAGACCGGCGGATACCAGAACCGGCGCACGCGAACGTGCCCCATGCACAGCCACCATAAAGGGAAAAGCTATGCAAAGTATCTCATCGCGGCCTGTCAAAGCCGATCGCTGATATGCAACGACCCGCCGAGACTAGATCGCTGCCAAAACGGCCGCAATGGAAAACAGGCGGCCAGAGTATCTTTGGGAAATGCCCTACAAGGAAGGGGTTAAATCTGATTTTTCCCCAAGCACGGCCGTACATTTCTGCAATGGACCATGCCTCAAGGTGCCTTGCGGCAATCGGTCGCCTTCCAAGACAGGGGCTTGGCCCTTTAACTGCATGGCACAAGCGTCACATCAGCGACGCATCATCCTTAAAGACGTATCGGGGAATGGAACATCGTGAACATCAAATGGGCAGAAAAACTGCGCAAGGGCCTGCACGGCTCGGCCGACTCGCTGGGCAACCTTTGCGTCGAGGCGTTCCATTACCTGGCGCTGTTCGGCATTGGCGCGATCACCGCCTACGCGGCGGTGGTGACGTTCCTGGACATGCTGGGCAAGGGCGGGGTCAGTGTCGATGACATCCTGCTGTTGTTCATCTACCTGGAGCTGGGGGCGATGGTGGGGATCTACTTCAAGACCAACCACACGTATCTAACACACACCATTGTTTCCGGCGGATTATCCATACAGCAGACTGAAACTAGCTATGATTGGAGTATTCGGGTATGAAATGGGCAGAAGAAAGCCGAAAAAATATGCATGGCAAAGCAAATTCCATGGGGAATTTACTGGTAGAAGGCTTTCACTATCTTGGATTGTTTGCGATTGGTGCTGTGACGGCGTGGGCTTCTGTTATGGCTTTCTTGGAAATGGTAGAGGCAAGACATGCAAGTGTAGATGATATTTTGCTTTTGTTTATCTACTTAGAGCTTGGGGCGATGGTTGGTATTTATTTTAAAACCAATCATCTACCTATAAGGTTTCTATTGTACATCGCAATTACAGCTCTGACTCGATATCTGATAGGAGATGTCTCGCACCATAAAGCTCCTGATGTTGGTCTGATATATCTTTGTGGCGGTGTTTTCTTATTGTCTCTGTCAGTTTTGGCTGTTAGATATGCATCCTATAAATTCCCCTCAAGTAAAGCTATCGACGCATCTGGGGAAGTAATAGGGGAACAAGTTTTAGATAAGTGATTTGAGGATAAACATAGGAGGTGCTTAGCAGGTTGCCCCTCCTGTTTTTTGGCGTTCGTTAGGCCACATTTGCTTTAGAAATTAGCTGATCTCTTTCTTTTTGCGACAGGTGAGCTGTGAATATTTCTATGGCGGGATATGTTTTACTGCCATCTGCTACTTTTCGGAAATTTTTGAGAACCTCGTGCCCATCAGATGGGCGGAAAAGATAGCCGAACTGAGATTCTATAATTTCTTTGTCAACTACCGAGTACTGCCATGCTACTAGAGTGAACTCCAAAGAATTTAGATACGATACAACATGCCATCTCAGTTCTGTTGATTGAGCTTCTGAAATAGTTATTGTCTCTGTCGGCTCGTTCAGTCCGTCAAGATTTTCGCCAAAAAGTTGAATTAATAAATTTGCATACTTTTTGTTAATTTTAACCTCATTCTGTCCGAATATATCTCGGCATTGCTCCTCGCTGAGGCACTCAACAATTTTCCTAGCAACAGAGCCCTCCTTCTTTAGATTCTTAGCCCATTCCAGTAATATATCTACAGATTTTTCCCTTCTAGATCTTTCATGGTCTGATTTCACTTGCTTATGTGCAATATAAACTTGCAGTGATAATCCGACAACAGCAAATGACCCTATAATTGTGGCAACGTTTGCCCATTCTTGGAGCGACATCTATGACCTGATTTAAGTAATTTGTATGGCTAAATGATATCATAATAGTATGATTTTTGTCCATATAAGATAGTTTATGCTCGGAAAATTAAAGCTCACTTTGAGTGCTGAGAACGTATCGCAGCAGGAGTTTTTCGATTTCTGAGTTGGATTCTGAGATGCTGTATAAACAGTTACTCTTTATGTCGATTTTCAGAATATTACCTTGTCTGGAAGTTTGCATTCGTATTCGATCAAATCTAATTGTGCTTCCATTCATGATTTTGTTTGCAGCGGTTAATGCATTTTCGATGCTGTAAATGGAAAATGAGATTTTCTCGCTTTTGGAAATTACTTGGTTAGAGGTGTAGGCGTGTGTAATTGTGATTTGTGTGGGGCTAGAGCTTTTCAGATGAGTGACGAGGTTGGTAAGAGAAATCTCTATTTGAGAAATGAATACTTTTGTACCGGTCGCCTCTTGCAGTAGTTTAATCAACGGTTTGATTGATCGCGAAGATGAATCGATAATTAGTAGATACTCAAACTTCTTGATGCTCTGTAGCGTGAAGGCGAATTTATTAACTTTGTAAAAAGTTAAAGTTTCACCTGGAGTATGTAAATCTAGCTCGTTTGAAATTATTACTGTTTCACGGGCCCAGAAAAAACCAGAGACTGTATTATCTTCTCTAGCTAGATCGTAGAGTCCATGGTCCAGTGAGTTATGGTGCACGTGATGTAGTAGTTTCTCGAAGAGCTCTGCGGGAGGGCATTCGGAAACTTTGATGTTGAATATTTTTTTCACTACGAAGCTCCTTGTGATGTGCGTTATTTTGTAAGGTTTTCAATTAGCTCCCGAGCCTTTGCTTCAATTTTTGACTGGATTAGCTTTTCAATCGTACCCGTAGGTGGAAATCTATTTGTGGAATGCTTGTCACTGGAAATGTAACGATAGAATCCTTTAACTTTGTGAGAGAAGCTTGTGCAGTTGTCAGAGTCTTCAAACTTAACTTCTATCTCATATATGTCAGGCGTGGCCGAATCTTCTGTACAGGTCCATACTGCATGATAGGTATAAAAGCCTTTGCTATGTAGGAGATCAATTTCTTTGGAGTTGAGTACACCTTTTCCATTTAGGGATGCTTTGAATACATGGATGTCTGATCCAATGTCTTCCTCTTCATTCTCTGCTTGATCTATTTCTGACTCTTCGCGGCTATTTTTCTCGGGGTTAAAGATGGAGACTTTTGAAACGTCCTTAAGAGAAAAACCATCAATATTATTTATCAGGTCTTCTAAAAATTTAGATCTGAGCTCTGCATTGTCAATAAATTCTAGAGATATGGTCTCGGCTGTAACGGGCTGCTCTTTTTTTATGCTTAGTATTTCTATGAGGTGATTGGTCCATTTCTCTGCGTCCTCATTGTAAGGAGACCTGATTACAAGCTCGTCTGAATTTGAGGATATACTTATCACAGCTTCCTTGGTGACAACCTGCTGGAGTTGGCTCTTGTTCGGATTTATGTCGCTGTATGTGATTGTTAAAATTGTTTCGTTTAGGTGTTTGGATATCGAAGCATTAGCGTCCTTAGGATAGTCTTTTGAATTGATTATGTCTTTTAATTCAGTGGCTGCATCTAATGCTTCATGGCTTGCAATGTTTTTAATGAATCTAGAAGTTATTTTTTCGCGGTGCGTCGTTGATTGAAGATTGGATGTTAAGTCGTCAAAGTCTTTATAGCCTGTAAACATTCTAGAGTAGTATAGTGCTAATGGTTTTCTCTCTGTTTTTGGGGAGACTATTATTCCTCTTTTGAAAAATATTTCCGCTAGGCTTTGGTTGTTGACTTTTGAGCTTTGAACTGCGTCGCATATTGCCTTGTCATTAGGCATGTAGATGCTTTGGTTTTTCTGGTTTTCCATGGTCACCACTCGCATTCGATTTCTTGTGTGCTAAATGTGTCACTGACTGTAGGAATCAGTTCAAAGCTTATTCCTGTAAGTACTTCATTTTTACCCCATTTTTTTATGTATTCTTGTACGGCAGTTCTGAAATGATTTTGAGCCATCTCGCCTTGGTCTTGTGCAATTGCTCTTACAGATATTTTTTTATTGCTGTTAAGCATTTGATAGTTTGATAGTGAATCAAGAAGGAAGAAAATCTCTTTCCAACTTTCAATTTTTTCTTTGTAATAGATCTTGTATCCGGGATCGACACGCTTTACTTCTTCTTGATTTCCGTTGTAAAGCACATCTCCTTGATACTCGATGATCATAAATGGAGCGGAAATCAGTTCGAGAGTAGCAGGGCGGTTGATGGGCGAGTTGTTAGTTTTGTGCAGGTTAAGGTCAGGATAAAAGAACTGATAGCTTTTTCGATTGAATTCTGATCTTGAATCGAGTTTTTCAAGGTCGTCGAAAACGGTTTTTATATATTTTATGGTCTTTGGTTCTAAAATGTGGATTTGCTGATTTGCTTGGAGGTCGATATTTGATATGTTTATGTCATTCTCATTTTCGTGAGAGCTTTTGGATCTTCTTGGGTTCTTTTTTCCGTAAAAAACATCATAAAAATTATTGTCCCAACCGCCGTCGTGATTGTAAACAAATAGCATGCCTCGGATTTCAATGTCTTCTTCGCTTAGTGAGTATCTCTCCTTCCATTCATCACTGTAGCGTGCACAGTCAATAGTATGTGCCAGCGATTTTAGTGATTTTCTGATGCTGGATTGTGTGATGGAGTTTTTTGCATAGCTTTTCAGGTCAGTATTGATCGCTACAGTTTTCTCCGTGTAAGGATCAATGTATGAATAAACTACATCTGTCGGATGGTTGTGCTTCTGCTCTGAAGTGTCATCAGGCTCTGTTTTTGATTGCTTGTGTTTAGTGACTTGCAAACAGTTAAAATTTTGATCAGGAGGGTTGTGATAATTCCATTTAAGCCAAGGAAGTAGTTCGTTCGCCACTTTCACTGCAATCGCCGCAATTCCTGCTCTCTCGCCTCCAGCCATTTTATGCTCCTTATATTTTTCATTTATCCGCAATGGCCTCATGCCATCATAAGGATGTCTTTATGTCAATGATGCTTGCTTTCAGAGGTTGGCTGCCGAGAAAAAGTAGTGCTCTTGTGAATCGCGTGTTCGGAATGGTGGGAGATTTTGGGGCACGCAACGGAAAAAATGTTAGCTCCAACGGTCAAGACCAACCACATGCCGATCCGCTTCCTGCTGTACGTGGCAATCACCGCGCTCACTCGCCTGCTGATCGGCGATGTTTCGCACCACAAGGCACCGGACGAAGGGCTGCTGTACCTGTGCGGCGGCATCCTGCTGCTGGCGTTCTCGATCCTGGTGGTGCGCTACGCCTCGTACCGCTACCCCTCGACCAAGGTGCTGGACGCCAACGGCAAGGCAGTGGAGGAGGGCAAGTAGCCCTCAGTTGGCAACGGAATGGCGCGGCTCGTGACGGACGTCACGGGTCAGCGCGGCCAGCACTTGCATGGGGTTCTGGCCGAGTTCGATCGCAAGGCCCAGGCGGATGCTGTCGATCACCCGTTGCAGGCGCACCGGGTCGTTGCGTTGGGCCTGGGTGATGAGGCGCTTGGCGACCACGCCGGCGTCGTCGGACAGGGTTAGCATGATGCTGCCGTCAAGGTTGGTAATGCTCAGGTTGACCCGGTATTCGGGGGCGAATGCAGCACTGATTCGGTCGAAAGGGTTGTTCATGGCTGGGTGCCTGTAAAAAGGTATCTGCTGAAGTTGACCGGCCACCATCAGGTTGGTTCCTGGCAGGCAATTGGCCATTATCGCAACTACACTCCTGGAATCGCAGCCGCGACGCATGGCCAATGGCCGGCAAAGGAGTGCCCGTGGTTCCCTCATCTGCAGCCCGCCAGCGTGGCGCAATCGGCCTCATGGCGGTGGTTACCTTGGGCCTGGCCTTGTTGTTCATGCTGGTGGTGATCGACAGCGGCCGGCTTTTTCTTGAGCAGCGCAAGCTGCAGCGCATTGCCGACATGTCGGCGCTGGAGGCGGCAGGCCAGTTTGCCGTGTGTACCGGCAGCGGTCCCCAAGCCACCGTGATTGCCCGGACTGCCGCCACACGCAACGGCCATGCGGCCAGCAACCCGCTCACGGCCAGTTGCGGGTACCTGCAGACCGGCGCCAACAGCTTGCGTACCTTCACCAGTGACAACGATCGCAATGAAGCCATCCGGGTGGATGTGAGCAACACGGTGCCCACCAGTGTTGCTGCGGGGGTCTACACGTTGGCGCAGGGCAGTGGATTGCCGTTGACCACAACCTTGCATGCACATGCGGTGGCATCGTCGCCCCTGCCGCCGCAGGCTATGTTGAGTATTCGTACCACGCTGGCGACCGTCGACTCGCGGCAGTCGGTTCTGCTAAATGCACTGCACGGCGCCCTGGGCGGTGCGGTTCAGCTTGATGTGGCCGGCTGGCAAGGCATCGCCAGTACTCAGCTGAATCTGCTCAGCTACCTTGACCAACTGGCCGTCGAACTTGACCTCAAGGCAGGCGACTATCAGCAACTGCTCACTGCCGACGCCACTGCTACGCAGTTGCTGCAAGCGGCGGTAAAGGTACTGCAGCAGAGCGGTGCGGCGGCAGATGTGGTAACCAATCTGGGCAAGGTGGCACTGGGCGCCAGCAACAGTACGCTGCTGCAACTTGGGGACTTGCTCGATATTCAGAACGGCACGGCGCAGGCCGGGCTGGATGCCAGTATTCAGTTGCTGCAACTGGTGCAGGGGGTAATCCAGCTGGCGGTCAGCGAAAGTGCAGCAACGGTGGACTTGCCAATCAACGTGCTGGGGCTGGTCAATGGTCGGGTGCGGCTGAAGGTGATCGAACCCCAGCAGATTTCTGCGGTGGGAGACCCGCGTACAGATGAGTTGCGGGTGCATACCGCTCAGGTGCGGGCGATGATCTCGTTGGACTTGCCTCTGCTCAACTCGGTGCTTGGGTTGCTCAATGCAGTGTTGGACCTCGTCGGGCCGATAACCAGTGTGCTTAACAATCTGCTCAGCCTGAACCTCGCCAGTACATTGCAATCGGTGCTATGCCTGGTCGGCGTGCCATGTACGGTCACCGATATAATCCTGGTCCCGGATAAGTTGTCGCTGGACATCGGTCTTGAGGTGGCAGAAGCGACGACGAGGCTCAACCCGTTATCGCCAGAAACCTTCAGTTGCTCACCCAAGCGTTTGACGACACAGACTCAGAGTTCAGCCGCCAAGGTGGCGGTGGGGCGTTTTGAGTCGGTGGATGCGTTCTTCACTGGTGGCACTACTGTGGTCAAACCGCTGCCGCTGGTAGATATCGGTACCAAGCGTTGTAGCCAGATCTTGGGTATCGGCACTTGCCTGGCTCGTATACCTTTTGCCGCAGGCGGTCTCGGCCTGCGCGTCAACAGCACGGTGCTGGGCAGCGGAGCGGTCGAACGCCCGCTGGTGTTCCAGGCCCCCAACAGCACGCCACCGAACATTGGCCTTCCCTCGGCTTACCAGAGCATGCAACCCGCCAACAACAACGTTGTCGGCAGCCTCACCGACACGCTGCTGGGAATACAGCTGGAAGCCTACAAGCCCACTGCCAACAGTGGCCTCGGCGAAGTACTGGTAATCGTCGGCAACGTCCTTGGCGGCGTCAAAGGCATCGTCGAACCCCTGATCAAAAATCTGCTCAGCCCGTTGCTCGACCCCTTGGTCAATGTGTTACTCAAGGTCCTCGGCATAGACCTGGTCAATGCCGAGGTCGGGGCCAACCTCAGTTGCTCCGGCGGCCGTGCTCAGTTGGCGCTGTAGACGGGCAACCAAACCTGGAAGCACGCACCTTCGTTGCTGTTGTGTGCTTCCAGCCTGCCGCCCATGGCCTCGACGATACTGTGGCTTACCGACAAGCCTAAGCCGGTGCCCGCTCCGGCGGCCTTGGTGGTAAAGAATGGTTCGAAGATGCGTTCGAGCAGGCGTGGCTCGATGCCGCCGCCGTTGTCTTCCACCACCAGGCACAGGTGCCCTTCCTCGACGCGCTGGCTCACGCTGATCCGCGGCCTGGCAACCCGCCGTTCGAGCAGCGCGTCACGGGCATTGACCAGCAGGTTGATCAGGACCTGTTCGAGCTGGTCCTCATGGCCCAGTACTTCCGGACACAGTTCTGGCTCTTCGATATGCAAGGCTACACCTTTGCTGCCCAACCCCTCAGCCAGCAACCCCAGCGCACCCTGCACCGCCACCCAGGCGGCGAACACTTGCTGTTCGACCTCGGACCGGCGCCCATAGGTGCGCAGATGCTCGACCAAGCGCGCAATACGATCGACCTGGGCATCGATCCGCTGCAGTTTGCCCGCCACATACTCGGCATCGACCACGCCACTTTCCAGGCGCTTGAGGGTATTGACCAGCGCAAGGCGCATGGTAGTCAACGGCTGGTTGATTTCATGCACGAAGCCCGTAGCCAATTCGCCCAGCGTGGCCATCTTGGCCCCTTGTAGCAGTTGTTGCTGGCTGTGGCGTACTGCTGTGTTGTCGCGTCCCACCGCCTGCACTTCCTGCAACTGCCCGTGCTCATCGAACAGGCCACGCTCGGCCCACACCCACCAGGATGTTCGGCGCCCGGGCAATTGCAGGCAGATTTCAGCACTGGCCAACGGCTGGGTCGGCGTCAACATCGAGAGGCGTTGGAGGAAGGCCGCTCGCTGGCTGTCGGACAGCCACTGACCGAGGTTCATGCCCGTCAATTGTTGCGGCGTGCATTCCAGCTGTTCGGCAAGCGGGTGGTTGCCAAACAGCAGCTCAAGGTCTGGGCGATAGCGACAGATCATGGCCGGCGAGTCTTCTACCAGCACCCGGTAGCGCTCTTCGCTTTGGCGCACCCGCTCGGCCGTTTCGGTCAATTCGCTGACGTCCAGCCACAGCCCCACAGCCTCCACAGGCTGGCCCAGGTCGTCACGCAGCAGGCGGGCTTCGTCCAGTATCCAGTGGTAGGCGCCAAGGTGATCGCGCAGGCGGTAGCGGCTGCGCACCTGGCCATCGCGCAGCAGGGTGCGGGTGCGTTCGAGCCACGTCGGGTGGTCGTCGGGATGCACTGCCTGAGCAGGGTGGCGCGCCAGGTCACTGTCTCTGGGCCAGCCCAGCAATGGCATCAGGCTGGCGCTGAAAAATTCACTGTGCAGTGCACCTTCGGCATAGCGCTGGATGTAAATCACCGCGGGCGAGCTGGCGATCAGGTTTTCGAGCCGGGCGCGCGCGGCTCCGGCCTGCAGTTCCTGGTCCTTCAACGCGCTGATATCGAGCACAAACCCCTGAACCTGATGGCCTTGCAACTGGCCTGCCCACTGTAGCCAGCGCGGGCTTGCCAGGCTGTTGGCTGGCAGCAGGCGCAGGTTCAGGTTCAAAGCAATGCCTGCGCGCAGTTGTTCCCACGCCATGCGTGCGGCTTCACGATCGGCCGGGTGCACCCGGCCCAACCATTGCTCGGCGGTGGCCTCAGCCGGTATGCCCAGGCGCAAGGCCAGCGCCGGGTCGAACTGCAGCGGCCCTTGCAGTGGCCATGACCACCAGCCTGCCCCCAGTTGCTGTTGCAGTTCATCCAGGTGGCGTGAACGTTCCCGCAACTGGTGCTGGCGCAGGCGACTGAGCAGGGGTTCGATCAGCGCTTGCAGCAGGGCCGCGACCGTTTCGCTCGCCGGTGGCCGTTGCGCGCCTGCGCACAGCAACCAGGCCTGCACGGTATGGCCGTGCAGGTAGGGCACGGCCAGCAATGGCAAGCCGGCACATGATGGCTGCAACAGCGAGTTTCCAGCAGCCACTTCTCGACCCCGTGGCGGTAGCGTTTGCAGCCAGGGTCGCAAGCGCTCGTCATCGGCCCAGGGCCAGTCGTTGTCGCTGCATGTGTAGGTGTACCAGCCGCAATCGCCCGCCAGCATCAGGCGCAGGGAGCCGGCATGCCAGTGCTCGGCCAGGCGCTTCAGTTGTTCGGTGGCCGTCAGCATCAGACGTTCTTCGTCGCAGTCACGTAGGGCGCGGCCAAGCGCCGCTGCCAGCGCCTGTTGCGTCAGGCGATGGTCTTGTTGCTCGAGTTCCCCCAGCAGGTCACCGATATCGAACAGCTGCAGCAGCCAGCCGTCGCCCTGCCGCTGGAGCCAGCCGCGGGTGTGCAGGGCAGGGCCGTGCACGGTCGTGAAGTCAAGGTCCAGCGGTTGCCCCTGCCAGTCGGCAGGGGGGCCTTCAAGTACCAGCCAGCTGTGCCGTTGCAGGTAGTCATGCACACGGGGGGCACTGTGCGAACTCGCAGGCAGCACCGTGCGCAGGGGACCGGCCAGGCGCAACACATGCCCAAGGTCATCCAGCCAGAGTTGCAGCCCCACCGCTTGCGGGGTGGGCGCTACCTGCGCGGTGGCCTGGTCACCCAGCCAGCGATCGAACAAGCCGCTCATAGCTGCAAGCTCGCTTCGGCCCTTAGGCGATCGGGCAGGCGCGGCACCTCACCGATCAGCGGCAGTACCAGCATAGGCAGCACGTTGTTCAGTTTCGTTTTGGGGTAGTTGATGGTCACGGTCAGCAATTTGTCGGCGCCCAGGGTCACCTGGGTATCACTGGCGGGCTGGAAGTCGAACGCGGCGGGCATCCACTGCAACTGTTGGCTGATGACCTGGTGGGCCAGGGTCTGCACATCGGCGCTGTAGCTGGCGCTGTCCGGGTCCAGGGCCACGCAGCGGCGCACGGCTTCGGCGCTGGCCTGGTTGAATGACTGCAGCATCAGCATGGGCAGGGTGTAGCTGACCAGGCCGTAGAACACCGCGAAAAAGATCATGAATACGGCCGCGAACTCAATGGCCGCTGCGCCTTTTTGCCGTTTTGCCGGGCCTGCTTTCATGATTGCGTCTACCCTGACCATGAATCCTGAGTAACAGCATAGAACCGATCGTCGAACAGGGATGGCCATTTGCCTATGCATAGCCTTGCAGTGCTTGTCTGGCTGGTCTTGTGCGCTGGGCAGGATGCCTGGGAGCGGCAGATTTCCAATGTCCTGACGCTGGGGGTTGCTGCCTGTGCGCTGGCCTGGTTGCTGGCCACCGGGCACAGTTGGCTAGGTGCTCAGGGCAGCGATGCAGCGCTTGCTTTCGTCATCGTCCTGCTACTGACGCTGCCCGGCTACATGCTCGGCCAGTTCGGGGCTGGCGACGTCAAGCTGCTCGGCGCGCTTGCCCTGGCCACCAGCCTGGACCACGTACTCGGCACGTTCATTGGCGCTGGTGTGGCAATGGTTGTATGGCAAATGGTACGGCGCAGGTCACGCCAGCCAGGGGAGAAAAGGCCGTTTGCGCCTTGCTTGCTGGCAGGCTTTGCCGTTTCGCTGGCCTGGGTTGGCTAAACATCTTCAAGGTATGCAAAGAATCTGTAGGCGATTGCCCAGCCCACAGAGCCCCCGCTAAGTCAGCGAGTCAGTTGTTTCGCTCTGCCATCTTTGTCCAGCGGTAGAAGTCGGGGATTTCGTACTTGTAGGTATCCAGCCAGCGCTGCATGGACTGGTCACGCTCCCGCGCGGTTTGCACCTGCAGGTGCCTGGATGCCTGCTCACCGCTGGACTGCAAGCGCAGCAGCCGTTCGGTCGCCGTCTCGTCCAGAGGGGGATGGTGCGGGTTTTCCTCGGCCAGTAACGTCGCGCTGCCAACGCAGCAGGCCAGTACCATCACATACCTGATCATGATCACCTCCGCGTATCAATTGACCATCATGTCCTGGGCCCTGGTCGACGCGATCGGGCCTCGGCCGCCGGCCTTGATCTTGCTGGCCCGCGCCTGGGCTTCGGCAAACTGCCCAGCTTTGAGCTGCAGCCGGTATACCAGGTCGGTGGCCTGTTGCCAGTTGTCCTGCACCAGCGCCAAGGTCACCAGGTTGACCGCAGGCAGCGTGTTGTCGTCCTTCAGTTCAATGGCCGTCAGCAACTCGAAGCGAGCTTGCTCATAGCGCCCCAGGTTCATCAAGACCACGCCAAGGTCGTTGCGCACCCGTTCGTCGGTAGGCGCAAGCCGTACTGCGCGTTGCAGGTGCTGCAGGGCCTGGACGTCGTCGCCCCGGGCTGAGGCCAATTGGCCCAGGCCATGTTCGCCTTCGGCGGCCAGGCAACCGCCAAGCAGGCTGCGGTACAAGGGCTCGGCTTCGCCGAGGCCAAGCAGCCGTGACACTTTGGCCTTGCGCAGGCGAACCTGTTCGAAGGTGTCCGGCAGTTGCTGCAAGTGGGCAAGGCTGGCGTGCGGGCGCCCGTCGTTGAGCATTTCGTCTGCCAGGTTCAGTGACAGTTGCTGGTCGGCGTCTGGCTTGCTGCAACTGGCGGTAGCGAACAACTGGCGCAGGCCTTCCGGCTGCTGCCCGGCGCATCCGGTCAACAACACCAGGCTTGCGCACAACAGGATTGTCTTCATCAATCAGTCCTCATGGGCTTAACGCCCGCGCCAATGCAGAGAAACCCGGGCCGGCAAGGACAATGAGCAAGGCCGGGAACAGGAACACCATCATCACTGCCGACATCTTTGCCGACATCATCGACACCCGTTCTTGCAGGCGGGTCAGGCGACGGTCGTCGAGCAGCGCCTTCAGTGCCTGCAACGACTTCATCGCGCCACTGCCCTGTGTCAGCAACTGGCGCAGGATCACGCAGGTATCGGTGAACTCATCCACAGCCAGCAACTGGGCGACCTTTTCCAGCTCCGGGCCCAGCGCCATGCCTGAGTCCACCCGCTGCAGCACCTGGCGCAACTCTGCGCTGGTGTGCGGGATCAGCGTCCGGCCTTCCTGGCTCAGCACGCGCAGTGCCTGTTCAACGGCCAGGCCGGTCTCGAATAAAATCCGCAGCAAGGGGATCAGCAGGCTGACTTCTTCTGCAATGCGCTGCTGGCGACGTGCCGCAGCCACGGCCAGCAGTCGCTTGGGCAGCAGGTAACCTACGCCCAGCGCGCACGATGGCCAGACCAGCCAGCCGGCTGCGGCGCTGCCCTTGAACACCTGTTGCAGCAGCAGCGTCATTGCCACGGCCAGCAGCGGCAGGCCCAGCTGAACAGCGGCAAACAGGGCACGCTGGCGGCTGCGGCGCCAGCCGATACGTTCGAGCAGGGCCTGGCTTTCGCCGTCGAATCTCTGTAGGCGCTGCCCCCACGGACTGCTGCCCAGCCAGTGCAACCAGTCCCCCAGGCGCTCGTCGCGGGTCAGCCGCCCTTGCAGCCGTCGGGCCACCAGTACTCGTGCGCGCCATTGGCGAACAGCCTGCAGGCCAAACAGGCAGGCAGCGATGAACAGGCACAAAGTGCAGATCAGCAAGGCCATGGTCACAGGCTCCTCATCATTCGCCACAGCACCAGGCAGCCGAGCACCTGCAGGGCAAAGGCCAGCAACAGCATCATCTGGCCGCTGCTGTCCCGCCACATGGTCAGCAGGTAATGCGGGTTGGCCATCAGGAAGTAACCGACCATCGCCAGCGGCAACGAGCCGAGAATGATTGCGGTGATGCGGGTTTCGCCGGTCATCGCCTTGAGCTGACGCGCCCCTTGTTCCCGCTCGCGGATCAGTTTGATCAGGTTTTCCATCAGCTCGCTGGCATTGCCGCCGTAGCGCTGGTTGATGCGCAAGCCGAGGGCGAACAGCCGCAGTTCGTCCTGTTTGTGCAGTTCGGCCAGCTCGCTCACAGCATCCTCCAGCGTCACGCCCAACTGTACGTTGCGACGCACACGCGCCATGGCTGAGCGCAGGGGATCGCGGCTACTGTCGATACCGCCCAGCACTGCATCATTGAGCGTGCGGCCGGCCTTGAGGCTGCGCACGCTGTAGTCCAGCAGGCTAGGCAACTGGTCGACGATTTGCCGCATCTGCCGGCGGCTTTGCCAGCTCAGGATCAGGTACGCAAGGGTTGGCAGGCCGACCAGCAGCATCAAGGCGGCCACCCAGCCGGCGGTGATCAGCGCCAGCACCACCACGCCCAGCCACGCCAGCAACCAGCGCTGTGGCTCGATGTCGCCAGCCCCCAAGCCAGCGCGCTGCAGCAGCGCGTCGAGCCATTCGCGCCGGGCGGTGCCATTGCGCACGATGCTGAACGCCCGCCCCAGGCGTTGCAGGATGCGCTCTTCTTGCCGCTTGTACAGGCCGCGGCGCAACAGCAGCAGGGCGACGCCCATCAACAGCGGGGACAGCGCCAGCAGCAGGGGGCCGGTCACAGCACGCCCTCTGCGCGCAGCTTGCTGCCCGCCGGGTTAGGTGCTTCGCGCAGAAAGGTATCGCCGCCGCGCCGATCGAGGCGGAACAGGGTGTTGGTCACGTACACCTCATCGCGCACGCCGATCACTTCCAGCACCTCGCTGACGCAACGTCGACCATCGGGCAGGCGGGTCAGCTGGATCACCACATCCAGCGCCGCGCAGACCATTTGCCGCAAGGTCTTTTCGGCAATCTGCCGACCGCTCAGGCCGACCAGGGTTTCCAGGCGCAGCAGCGCATCCTGCGCGGAGTTGGCGTGCACCGTGCTCATCGAACCATCGTGGCCGGTGTTCATCGCCGTGAGCACGTCGAGCACTTCGCTGCCGCGGATCTCGCCCAGAATGATGCGGTCGGGGCGCATGCGCAGGGCGTTGCGGATCAGTTCGCTGGCCTTGATTTCGCCATGCCCTTCGGCATTCGGCGGGCGAGTTTCCAGGCGCACCACATGGGGGTGGTGCAGTTGCAGTTCGGCGACGTCTTCGATGGTCACCAGGCGTTCGCGGGGCGCGATCATCTGGCTGAGGATGTTCAGCAGGGTGGTCTTGCCGGTGCCGGTACCGCCACTGACCAGGATGTTGCAACGTTTGCCCACGGCGCGCTCGAAGAAGTCGAAGATGGCCTGGTCGATGGCGCGGGTGGCCAGCAGGTCGGCACTCTTGAGCATGTCCTGGCGGAACTTGCGGATCGACAGGCACGGGCCGTCCAATGCCACAGGTGGGATGATCGCATTCACCCGGCTGCCGTCGGGCATGCGCGCGTCGACCATTGGCGAGGATTCGTCCAGGCGTCGGCCGAGCGGTGCGAGGATGCGCTGCATCACCCGTTCCACATGGTGAGCGTCGATAAAGCGCAGGTCGGTCTGTTGCAGCAGGCCCGCCCGCTCCACGAACACCCGGTGGGGGCCGTTGACCAGGATTTCCGTGACGGTGGGGTCACGCAGCAACACTTCCAGCGGGCCGAAACCGGTCAGCTCATCCACCAGCTCCTCGGCCAGGCGCTCCATTTCGTAGCGCGACATGGCCAGGTGCAGGCGCGCGACGTAATCGCCCACCTGCTCCAGCACGAACTGGGTCAGCGCTGGCCGCGCGCCTTCCAGCAGGTTGCGGCCGCTGTCCTCGATGGCGTCGATGGCAAAGCGGTGCAGGGCACGCTTTAGCGCGTAGGGGTCGCCCGAGGCGTGTTGCTGGCCACCAAAGGGTTGGTCATTGCTCATTTGTTGCCCCAAAGCCGACGCAGCCAGGTGAAGCCTGGTGGTGCGAGGTTTTCCGAGCGCTGTGCCAGGCGCTCACCCAGGCTGCGCAGGGCTTGAGTGAGGCTTTCACGCGGGGCCAGTTCGAACAGGCTCAGGCCCTGGTTTTTCACGTTCAGGCGTACTTCGGGGCTACAAGGGATGGCCTTGAGCAAGGGCAGCCCGTAACGTTTGGCGAGGGTGTCGGCGTCGGGGGCAACGTTGCCCAGGTAGCGGTCGACCAGCAAGCTGGCGTGTTCCAGCTTCATGCCGTTGTCACGCCACAGGTCGAGCACTTCAAGGTTGCGCCGGCAGTCGAGGATATTCTGGTCGGTGTAGACAATCAGTTTGTCGCAATGGCTCACCAACGTGCGCAGGGCCTCGCTGTCGGCATGCCCGGTCAGGTTCACGACAATGTGCTGGAAGTGCTGGCGCAAAGCGCTCAGCAGCATGTACAGCTCGGCGGCGCTGGTTTGTTGCAGCGGTTCATCGGCCTCGGCGTAGGTCAGCAGGCGCAAGCCCTTCTTGTCACGCGTGAATGCGCTGTCGATCAGTGTGGTGTCGAGGCGGCGCAAGTGGCGCAGGGCGTCGCCGAAGAAGAACGAAGCCTCCAGGCCGAGTAGCGCCAGGCTGTCGCCACGCGGCAGGCCCAGGTCCAGCAGCAGGGTTTGCTGGCCGCTTTCCTGCACTACGCGGGCCAGGTGGGTGGTGAGCAATGCCCCGTCCGCATTGGCTTGTATGCCGAACAGCACCGTAAGCCCGCCAAGGCTGGGGTTGCTGGCCACCGTCGGCATGCGCTTGCCCAGGCGCCGCACCAGCCCGGCCACCTCGCTGGCGCGTGAGCCATAGGCGACGAAGTCGCGGGCGCCTGCGCGCATGGCATGCAGCACCAGTTGGTTGTCCATGCCATCGCCGAGGGCGACGATTGCCAACATCGGCCTGGCCTCCAGCACCCCCTCGATCAAGGCGCACTGGCTGACCAGCTGTTCGCGGTCCAGGCCGATGAACATCAGGTTGCTGTAGGTGGCATTGACCAGTGCCAGCAACTCGTCGAGGCTGCCGGCACTGGCCCCGATTACCTGGCCTTGCGGCGCCAGTGCGCCCTGTAGCCAGTGGAGGTCCTCTTCGTTGCGGGTGATGGCGAGGAAGGTGGGGTTCAGGCTCTCGTTCATTGGGATAATCCGCCCTTGCCATCGAAGTTGCCGTTCTCGAGGAAAAACAGGCGCCCCCAGCTGGGGTCGTAGTTGCGCAGGTTCTCGCCCGGCAGTTCTGGCAGCCGTGCGTTGGCCGCCAGGGGCTGGACCAGGTGTGGAGTGACGATCATCAGCAGTTCGGTTTCTTCGCGGCGCATGGCCGAGTTGCGGAAGAACGCACCCAGTATCGGCAGGCTGCCCAGGCCGGGTAGCCGGTCTACTGCGGAACGCGTGTTGTTGCTGACCAGGCCGCTGATGATGAAACTTTCGCCATCGGCCAGGGCAATGCTGGTGTCGGTGCGCCTTACCGTCAAACCCGGCACCTGTGTGCCGGCGATGGTTACCACGTTGTTGTAGTCCAGTTCGCTGACCTCTGGCGCCACCTTGAGTGTGATCCTGCCTGGGCTAATGATGGTTGGTGTCAGCGCCAGACGTACGCCGAACTCTTTGTATTCGATCGATACGTTGTCGCTGCCTGCGCTGGGCACCGGGATCGGAATTTCACCGCCTGCCAGGAAGCTTGCTGTCTGGCCGCTGAGCACGGTCAGGCTCGGGCGCGCCAGGGTATAAGCGAAGCCGCTGTTTTCCAGAGCGTTGATCATGGCCAGGAAGCGGCTGCTGCCGCCGCCCCAGACGATGTTGAAGACGGTGTCGTCGAGGGGGATACCTGGACGCACATCCGCATACGTAACCGGGTTCTCAC
This sequence comes from Pseudomonas sp. yb_5, assembly GCF_043103865.1. NCBI lineage: Bacteria > Pseudomonadati > Pseudomonadota > Gammaproteobacteria > Pseudomonadales > Pseudomonadaceae > Pseudomonas > Pseudomonas sp. yb_5. The sequence goes on along the minus strand of NZ_JBICKE010000097.1, from coordinate 11,444 downwards.
CTGTCTGTATTCCCGGTACATAATCAGGTCGCACGACAGTATTCGGTACGGTACCCGGCGAGCCGATCAGGCTGTTGTTCGACCCCTTGAAGAACAGCCGTGCACCGGCCTCCTTGTATTTGGTGCGGCGTACTTCCACGAAACGGATGTCGGCCTGCACCTGGCTGATCAGTTGCGCATCCTGCGACGGCAAAAAGCTGTCTTGCGCCATGTCGGCACTGGCCCGGCCTTTGACGAACACCATGGCACGGTGCGGTGACGGGGCGCATGCTGTCCACAGCATCAGGGTGGTATTACCCTGGCCCACCGCGGTAATCACCACGCCGCGCTCTCCGCTGGCCTGCACATCAGCCACCTTGGGTTCGCCTACGGCAACCCGGCTGATCGCCAGTGGCAGGCGCAGTTCCTGCTGCAGGCCCTGGTCTATCTCGATGACCGAGGGCAGTTGATTGAACGCCTCGCAGGCTTTGCCGGATGCCTGGGCCTGGGGCAACAGCACGGCCAGCAGCCCGGTACAACATGCTTGTCTCAAAAAGGAACTACGCATCGCTGCATCCTTGCCAGGTCAGGGGTTTTTATTCGTATCGTCAGCCTGTGCGCCACGGATGATGTGCATGGCGGGTTTGGGTTTACTGGTCGCCAGGCTGGCAGCGTTGGCCACCGGCGACTGGGATAGCTGGCTGAAACGGTAGAGTTCGCGGTTGGCGGCGTCGACCTGCGGTTTGGCATCGGGTTCGTTCCAGTACCGCGCCAGGCGTTGTTCATCGGCACTGCGCACGGCCAGGCGCAACGTACCGGCCTGGGCAGCCAGCATCAAACGGCTGACCAAGGCCTCGGGCACTGCCAGCGCCACGGTGCGCGTCCCCATGCCATGGCTCAGGCTGGCTTGTTCGCGCCGGGCCTTTTGCTCTTCGGCGGTCTGCGCCGGGCGGCCGTCGTTGGCCAGGCCCGTCTGCTCGCCAACACTGAGTACGCGCAAGGCCGGCAGCACCACCTGGGCGGAGGATTGCGGGTTGTTCGGCTCTTCACGCAGGAACAGCAATACGTCTACGTAGTCGCCCGGGCGCAGTTGGCCGGCGGCGCCGACCACTTCGTCCACTCCGACTGCCACGGCCCGCTCGCTGGTGCGGATCATCCGCGCCAGCGGCCCGCCGGGTTGGAAGCTGAACTCATCCAGCCAGGTGCCTGCTGCAAGCGGCCTGGCGCTGGTGCGCCCGATTACCTGCGCGGTTTGCTGGTAGGCCCCTGCGGGGGCAACCTGCAGGCGTTCGATCAGCACATCGTCTTGAGTGACCGGCGTATTGGCTGGCAAAGCCTTGCGCAGTACGACAACGGCAGTACGCGGTGGCTCCGGTGGGGTGGTGGGCGGTGGGGCGATGGCTGCAATCGGTTGTTGGGCCGTAGGGGTAGCCGGTGCGGGCGCAGTCGCAGGGCGGCTCAGCACCACACCCCAGTAGCCTGCCAACAGTGCTGCCAGCAGGAAGAACGCAGCCAGGCATAGGGTCAAGCGACTGCTCATCTCGGCCTCCCTGCACGCATCGACTGATGTCAAAAAGTCATCATTTCGCTATAGAACGGTAGCGCAGTCATCGCCATTTGCCATGCGTGAGAGGTTTTTTTTGGGGGGCGTGTGATTAAGTCGAGGCAATACAGACAGTTAGCAATTTTGCGGGTGTTAATCCTCTTGAGCTAATACTTTGTAATTAATCCTTTAATACATTTGCAGTCCGCCTCAGCTTGGCAATTCTTTGATGGCAAATGGGTGTCACTTTGATATCGCAATCGCCGGCATGTGCCGCAAGGAGCTGAGACATGAAACTGTTCATTCTGCACTGCATGAACTTCCTGCATCGCAAGGACGGTGCGTCCGGTATCGAATATGCGGTCATCGCGACGATGGTCGCAGTGGTGCTTGCCGCCTTCGTCGGGGACATCTCCACGGCCGTCAACACCACCTTCACCACGATCAAAGATGCCCTTTGACCGGGGAGCAGGAGCCAACGCCATGTCGAACTCGAACGCTTTCCCGCGCCAGCAGATCCTCTTGGTGGATGACGAGCAGGACGCTTTGCTGGAGCTGACCGAACTTCTCGAGAACGAAGGCTTCGCTTGCTTGACCGCGACATCGGCAAAAGCTGCCTTGCAACAACTTACCCGTCATCCGGACGTTGCTCTGGTCATCACCGACCTGCGTATGCCGGAGGAAAGTGGTATCGGTTTGATCAGGCGCATGCGCGACCATACGGCCCGCCAGCACCTGCCAGTGATTGTCGTGTCCGGGCAGGCTGAGCTGGATGACGTCAGCGAATTACTGCACTTGCAGGTGGTGGATTTTTTCCGCAAGCCGCTTTATCACGCGCGCTTGCTGAATACACTGGAGAACCTGTTCCCCGTACCCAAGCTGAGGATAGTGAATTGAGGGAGGCCTTGAATGAAAACGCCCGGCACTTGGCCGGGCGTTTTCATTGGTGCGATCAGGCGTCCGGGTCACTCAGTTCCAAGACGCCGCGCTTGCTGCGCAGCTTGCCGTAGAAGTGTTCCAGCGCGTGATTGAGCTTGGTGGCGGCACCGTCGACTGCCTGGTCCAGCGAAGTGGCGGTGTGGGTCACGGAAATCGGTTGGTGGCCTTTCGGGCGAGCCTCCATCTGGCAGCGTTTGTCATGCGGTCCGGGCTTGACGCCGTTCTCGTCGCGCAGGTGAACCTCGATGCGGGTGAGGTCTTCTTCGTAACGTTCCAGCGAGTTCTGCAGTGTGCTGCGGACCCACTGGTCGAGGCGGGCGTTACCGTCGAAATCGTTGCTGCTGTTGACCTGGATTTGCATGATTCAATCCTTATTCAGCTTGCTCGCATGGAGACGCGCTCAGGTCCTTGAGACCCTTGGAATTTCTGCGCCTCTTGACTCTAAGGTCAGGCAAGCGCGAGACGAATTCAAGCCCTTTTGGAAAATAAATTTCTTGTTGCAGATTGGCGGGCTGCGACGTGCCGCTATCGTGGCCAAACGGGGAGAGGATTCTGGGCTTTGCTTATGAGAATTGAAATCATTATTATTGCAGCCTTTAAAACGCCCGGACCCCGCCATGACGCGCAAAACCGCCGGCCTTCCCCTCAGCTATCGCCTGGCCGTGACCTCCCGTAGCCTTGCCGCGTTGCTGGGTGGCTATCTGCTGGCGTCCCTCGCGAGCGTCTGTATTGCCTTGCTGGCCCCACTGCCAAAGGTCGATGCCACGCTCACCGGCCTGCTGCTGTCATTCGTCTTCTACCTGCTGGCGTTTATCTGGTGTTTTGCCTGCCGCAGCGCCTGTCGCGCCTGGTTGGGCGTATTGGCGCCAAGCCTGCTGCTGGGCCTGATCAGCGGCGTTGCCTACTGGATGAAGAACGCATGAAAGAAGGCTTCCGCCAGGCCATGGCCTGGCTGCACACCTGGACTGGCCTGATCTTCGGCTGGCTGTTGTTCGCCATCTTCCTGACCGGCACGCTGTCGTACTTCAAGGAAGAAATCACTCATTGGTCGCAGCCTGAAGTGCGCAGCCATGCCCTGGACCCGATCAATAGCCTGGCTGTCGCTCAACGTTACCTGCAGGACAATGCAGGGCATTCGCGTACCTGGTTCATTCGCCTGCCGAACGAACGGGAGGCCGCCTTGAGTGTGGGCTACCGCGACCCCAGCGGCGGCCCACGTGGCTTTGTCAGAAAAACCCTCGATACCCAGACCGGCCAGCCGGTGGCAGCACGTGACAGCCGCGGTGGTGAGTTCTTCTACCGCTTTCACTTCCAGCTTCAGATGCCTTACCCGGTTGGCCGTTGGCTCTCGACGTTCTGCGCTTTCATCATGCTGCTGGGGTTGGTCACCGGCATCATTACCCACAAGAAGATCTTCAAGGAGTTTTTCACCTTCCGCCCTGGCAAGGGGCAGCGTTCCTGGCTGGACGGGCACAACGCCATCGGCGTGCTGGTGCTGCCGTTCCACCTGATGATCAGCTACAGCAGCCTGGTGCTGTTCATGTACATGGTGATGCCGGCGGGCATCATGGCCAGCTACGGCAATGACACCGACAAGTACTTCAACGACCTGTTTGGCCGCAACGATGCGCCCAAGGCGGCCCAGGTGGCCACGCCGCTGGTAGCGCTGCCGAGCCTGTACGCCAAGGTGCAGGAGCTGCAGCCGGGGGCGCGTGTCGGCAACATCCAGGTGCAGAACCCGGGCGACAGCAATGCCCGCGTCACCTTCACCCAATCGGCAGCCGACCACGTGGCCTATCGGCGTAGTGCCAACTGGACATTCGATGGGGCCAGTGGTGCGCTGTTGAGCCAGGGCAAGCCAGAGAGCGGAGTAATGATGACCGCCTTCAGTTTCGCCGGGCTGCACATGGGTAACTTCGCCGGGCCTTGGCTGCGCTGGCTGTATTTCTTCTTTGGCGTGGCCGGTACTGCAGTGATTGGTACCGGGTTGGTGATGTGGCTGGGCAAGCGCCAGCTCAAGCACGCCAGGAACGGGCATATGCCAGGTGAGCTGCGTTTGGTCGAGGTGCTCAATATTGCCAGCATGAGTGGCTTGTTGCTGGCGGTGGCGGGCTTCTTCTGGGCCAACCGCCTGGTGCCCTTGGCTGTCGAAGGCCGGGCTGACTGGGAAGTGAATGCTTTCTTCATCGTCTGGGGCTTGTCGCTGGTGCACGCCGTGCTGCGTAGCGGGCGCAAGGCCTGGGGCGAGCAACTGGCGCTGGGTGCGCTGGCCTTCGCCCTGCTGCCGTTGCTCAATGGCCTGACGACTGACCGGGGCTTGAACCATTCGGTACTGGAGGGTGACTGGGCCATGGCCGGCTTCGATCTGACAGCCCTGGGGACCGGCCTGTTTCTGGCCTGGCTGGCCCGCAAGATGCTGGCCAGCCCCACGCCCGTAGCCAAGCGCGCCGCGCGTGCGACAAAAAAGCCGAGCATTGAAACGGTGGGGGCGAGTTGATGCTGGGTAACGCACTGATCGCCTTTGCAGGCTTCGTTGCCCTGTGCCTGGCGATGGAAAAGCACTTCAGCGACTTGCTCGGGCGCAAGCCGCGCCCGCGCCACTTGCACCTGTTGCGTGTCGCAGGTTGGCTGCTGCTGATACTGTCGCTGGTGCTCAGCGTGCACCAGCGTGGCTGGGCCCTCGGCCTGGTGGAGTGGACCGCGGTGATGATGGCCGGGGTAACACTGTGGGTGTTCGGCCTGCCGTACCAGCCTCGTCTGCTGCTGGGCCTGGCCGCCGTCAGCGTGGTGCTGGGCCCGATGCTCGCCGTGTTTGCCGTGTGACCCCCGTGAGTGAGCCAGGGGATATCATCGAGCCTCACGCTGACAGCGCAGGCGCAGGCGCAGGCGCACGTGCACGTTTCGTTCAGGTGTTCCAGGCCCAGCGTGCGCGTATGGAGGCGCTGGTAAGCCGTCGGGTCGGCTGCCGCGCCACCGCTTCGGACCTGGTCCAGGAGTTGTTCCTGCGTTTCTGGCGTCGCCCCGAGGTCAAGGTCGAGGCGCTGGACACTTACCTGTTGCGTTGTGCGGGCAACCTGGCCATAGACCACCTGCGCAGCGAAAGTAGCCGCGAACGCGTGGCCGAAGCCGCTGTGCCGGTGAACGAGGCGAGCCTGGCCCAGGCCCCTGAGCAGGCCGTGGAGGTCGACCATGACTTGCAGCGTATCGAGGCCACCTTGCGTGCCTTGCCCGAGCGCACCCGGCAGATCTTCCTGCTCAACCGCATTCACGGCTGCAAGTACAGCGAGATCGCCAAAGCCATGCAGCTGTCACAGAGCGCCGTGGAAAAGCATATGATGCGCGCCCTTGAAGCGTGCAAGGCGAGTGTTGCCGAGCCCGCGTCCACCCCACGCCGGCCAGGGAGCGCCCGTCGATGAGCCGTTTACCGCCGATCACCGAGGCGCAGTTTCAGGCTGCCCTGCAATGGTTCAACCGGATCAACGGGCAACCCGGGCAAGCCGAAGGGGCGGCATTCAAGCGCTGGTTGCTGGCCGACCCCGCGCACCGCGCAGCCTACGAACAGGCCCAGGTGCTGTGGCAGAAAAGCGCCGCCCCGGCGGCGCGGCTGGCGGACGAAGAGCAGGACGCCCTGCAGCGCTACCTCGATGCCATGGCCAGACCACCGGCGCGTGGCGGCTGGCGGCGGGTGGCAGGGTTGGCGTTGGCAGCCTGCCTGGTGCTGGCCGTGGGCGTCGCTGGTGGTTGGCACCCGGGGTACTGGTTGCAGGACCTGCAGGCGGACTACAGCAGTGCCGGGCAGATTCGCCAGGTGACCTTGGCCGACCAGTCGCAGGTGACGCTTGATGCCGGTAGCGCCATTGCGGTCGATTTCGCCCAGGGTGAGCGCCGTGTGCGGTTGCTGCATGGCGCGGCGTTCTTCGAGGTTACCCATACCGGTGAGCCGTTCCTGGTGGAAGCTGCCGGCGGCGAAGTGCGGGTGCTCGGCACCCAGTTCGAGGTGCGTGAGCAAGGCGAGGGTGCCCAGGTGACGGTACGCAGCGGGCGTGTGGGCGTCAGCCCCGCGCAGGGCACTTTGGCGCGAGAACTGACTGCCAACCAGCAGGCTACCTACAGCGCGGGCAGGGTAAGCGACACCCTGGCGGTGGACAGTGACAACCGTCTGGCCTGGCGCCAAGGGTGGCTGAACTATTATCAGGTGCCGCTGGCGCAGGTGATCGAAGACCTTGGGCGTTATTACCCAGGGCGCATCCTGTTGCTCGATGGTGACCTGGGGCAGCGCAAGGTCAGCGGCAGCTTCCCGGTGGCCGAGCCGCTGCTGGCGCTGGATTCGCTGGGCAAGGTGATGGGTTTTTCACGGCAGACCGTGTTGGGGCGTTTGACCCTGATTCGGTAGTTGCCTGTGCCGGCCTCTTCGCGGGTGAACCCGCCTACAGCGTCCACCCCCCTGTAGAAGCGGGTTTACCCGCGAAGAGGCCGGCACAGCAAAAATATTTCCAGGCACAGGTGAGGTAACAGCACGTGGCATCCGTGTAATGAGTGAAAGTGCGATTGATTCGCAATAATCACCCTCTCACAGGTCAGCGTCCATGAAGTTCTCCCCGCGTTGCGTTCCTCTCTGGTTCGGCCTTGCTGCGCTCCCGGCCTTCGCTGTCGCCCCCTTGGCAAGCGCTGCCGAGCAGTTGCAGGCCTATACCTTCGCCCAGCCGGCCCAACCCTTGGCCCAGGCCCTGAACGCCTTCAGCCGCACCACCGGCCAGAGCGTGGTCTACACCCTCGAACTGCCGGGCGTGCAAGCGCCAGCGCTGAATGGTCGGTTCAGCGCCGAGCAGGCGCTGCAACAACTGCTGGGCAACGTTGGGCTGGCCTGGCGCCGCGTCGACGCACGTACCCTGACCCTCGAACCTGTAGACACTTCCGCCGCCCTCAACCTACAGGCCACCACCGTGACCTCGCAGCTGGACGACTACAGTTACCAGCCCCCGGCCAGCGCTTCGATCATGCGCGGGCAGGGGCCGAACCAGGACATCCCCCAGGCAATCAACGTGGTACCGGCACAGGTCATCCGCGACCAGGCCCCGCGCAACCTCGATGACGCCCTGAGCAACGTCAGCGGCATTACCCAGGGCAACAACTTCGGCGGCACGTCCGATACGGTGATGAAGCGTGGCTTCGGCGACAACCGCGACGGCTCGATCATGCGCGATGGCATGCCCGTGGTGCAGGGTCGCAACCTCAACGCCAGCACCGAACGGGTCGAAGTGCTCAAGGGGCCTGCCTCGTTGCTGTACGGTATCCAGGACCCGGGTGGGGTCATCAACGTGGTCAGCAAGCGTCCGCAGTTGCAGCAGTACAACGCCCTGACTGTGCGCGGCTCGACCTATGGCAGCGGCAAGAACGGCAGCGGTGGCGGGCTCGACAGCACGGGCGCACTGGGTGACAGCAACTTCGCCTACCGCCTGATCGTCGACCACGAAGACGAGGACTACTGGCGCAATTATGGCGTGCACCGCGAATCGCTGGTGGCGCCGTCGCTGGCCTGGCTGGGCGAAGACACCCAGGTGGTGCTGGCCTACGAGCACCGTGAATTTCTCTATCCGTTCGACCGTGGCACCGCGTTCGGCAACAACGGCCACCCGCTGAACATCCCCGCCACGCGCCGCCTGGATGAGCCGTTCAACGACATGGAAGGGCGTTCCGACCTGTATCGCCTGGAAGTCGATCATCAGCTGGCTGATGACTGGAAGCTGCACGTTGGCTACAGCTTCAATCGTGAGACCTACGATGCCAGCCAGGTTCGCGTGACCGGCGTCAACGAAACCCAAGGCACGCTGACACGCAGCATCGACGGCACCCACAATGCCATGAGCCGTGACCAGTTCGTGACCCTGAGCCTCAATGGCAATGTCGAGCTGGCGGGGATGCAGCATGACCTGCTGTTCGGCATCGACCATGAAGACCGCAAGATCTTTCGCGGTGACCTGATCCGCCAGACACCACAGTCCACGTTCAGTTATCTGGACCCGGTCTACGGACAGGAAGTGGAGGGTTCCAACGTACGCGCCAGCGACAGCGACCAGACCGACAAGCTGCGCACCGATGCGCTGCTCGTGCAGGATGCGCTGCACCTCGATGAGCACTGGATCCTTGTAGCTGGTGCGCGTTTTCAGCAGTACGACCAGTACGCTGGCCGCGGTCGCCCGTTCAAGGCCAATACCGACATCAGTGGCCAGGCCTGGGTCCCCCACGCCGGTATCGTCTACAAAGTGGACGACCAGCTCTCGTTCTATGGCAGCTACAGCGAGTCGTTCAAGCCCAACTCGACCATCGCGCCGCTGACCGGCAATGTTGTGCTCGACGCCTCGGTGGCACCTGAGGAGGGCAAGTCGTGGGAGCTGGGCGCCAAGCTCGACATGCCGGGCCGCATCACGGGCACCCTGGCGTTGTTCGATATCACCAAACGCAATGTACTGGTCTCGAACATTGACGCCATCACAAGCGAGACGGTCTACAGCAATGCGGGTGAGGTCAGTTCACGCGGTGTGGAACTCGATGTGACCGGCCAGCTCAGCGAGCGCTGGAGCCTGATCGGCAGTTATGCACTGACCGATGCCAAGGTAACCAAGGACCCTGATCTTCAGGGCAACCGCCTGCAGAACGTGGCCCGGCACAGCGGCTCGCTGTCGGCGGTGTATGACTTTGGCAGCCTGTTCGGGGGGGACCGGCTGCGCTTCGGTGCCGGCGCCCGTTATGTAGGCGAACGTTCTGGTAACTCGACCAACACCTTCGACCTGCCGAGCTATACCGTTGCCGATGCGTTTGCCACTTATGAAACCAAACTCGACGAACACAACGTGCGCCTGCAGCTGAACGTGAAGAACCTGTTCGACAAGGTTTATTACAGCTCGGCGGTGAACCAGTACTTTGTGGCGGTAGGCGATGCGCGGCAGGTAAGTTTGTCGAGCACCTTCGAGTTCTAGGTCATCGGGGGCTGCAGAGCGGCCCCGGTTTCAGATGACAAAGGCGCTGCGGTATTCGCCAGGTGTGGCACCCAAGGCCTGTCGAAATCGGTTGCTGAAATGGCTGGCACTGGCAAACCCGCACAACAAGGCAATCTCCCCCAGCGGTAACACGCCCAGGCGCAACAGCTGGCACGCCCGGTGCAGCCGCCGGGCCAGCAGATACTGGTGCGGCGGGAGCCCGAAACTGGCGCGGAACATGCGCGCAAAGTGGTATTCGGACAGGTTGCAGCGCAGCGCCAGCTCGCCCAGGGTGATGGGCTGGTCCAGGTGTGCCTCGATGTAGTCGACCATTTGCCGGCGCAGGTTTGGCGCCAGCCCGCCTTTCAGGCGAAGGCCTTGGCGCAACCCGACCTGGCTGAGCAGCGCATGGTCAACGATCTCGTGCGCGAGGCTGCTGGCCAGCAGGCGCTCACTGGGCTCGTCCCAGTCCAACTGGATCAATTGACGAAAGCGTGCAGCTTGCTGCGGGTCGTCCAGAAAGGTCGCTTCCTGCAGTTGCAGCTCGCGCGGTTCCCGGTCGAGCAGACGCACACAGCCCAAGGCGAACTGCGCCTCGCTGACATACAGGTGCGCCAGGCGGATCGCGCCATTGACGACCCAGTTCGATTCCTGCCCGGCCGGCATCACGCACAGCTTGTCGGGTGCACCTTTGTCGGCCGGGCGCTGGCGGCGGTAGGTGCCGGTGCCGTCGGCGATGTAGCACGACAGGGTGTGATGGCTGGGCGCCTGGTAGTCGCGGGCATCGTCACGGTTGCTCCACAACGCCGCCGCCAAGCCGTCACCCAGGTGCGCGCTCAGCTCCAGCCTGGCGTGGGGCGAGGCATGCATGGCGTTGAACACTTGCAGCTGGTTGAGTGGCGTCATTGGCGGGTCCTCTTGCCTGCCATCCTACTGCGCACTGGATCGAGTGACATCTACCGGCGCAAGAAAAGCGCAAGTTTATGCAAGCTGACAGAGGCCGATCGAAAGAACACTGGTCATCCCTGTGGGGGCGGGTTTACCCGCCAAGCGCCGGGCACCGATTTCCAAAGGCCCAAGGAACTGCCGCCATGAACCTGTCACTCTACCTGCTCACCGTCCTGATCTGGGGCACCACCTGGATCGCCCTGAAACTCCAGCTAGGCGTGGTCGCGATCCCGGTGTCGATCGTCTACCGCTTCGCCCTGGCCGGCCTGATCCTGTTTGCTTTCCTGTTGATTACCCGCCAGTTGCAACCCATGAACCGCCGCGGCCACCAGATCTGCCTGGCCCAGGGCCTGTGCCTGTTCTGCGTCAACTTCATCTGCTTCCTCAGCGCCAGCCAGTGGATCGCCAGCGGCCTGATCGCGGTGGTGTTCTCAACTGCCACACTGTGGAACGCGCTTAACGCCCGAATTTTCTTCGGCCAGAAGATCGCCACCAATGTGCTTGGCGGTGGTGCCTTGGGCCTGCTTGGCCTGGGCCTGCTGTTCTGGCCGGAGCTGTCGCATCACGCAGCCAGCCGCGAAACCCTGTACGGCCTTGGCTTGGCCCTGTTGGGCACGCTGTGCTTCTCGGCCGGCAACATGCTGTCGAGCATGCAGCAGAAGGCCGGCCTCAAGCCGATGACGACCAATGCCTGGGGCATGGTCTATGGGGCGGTGATGCTGGCGGTGTTCTGTGTGGTCAGCGGCGTACCGTTCAGCATGGAGTGGAACGCGCGCTACATCGGTTCGCTGCTGTACCTGGTGGTGCCGGGGTCGGTGATTGCCTTCACTGCCTACCTGACCTTGGTCGGGCGCATGGGGCCGGAGCGGGCAGCTTACTGCACGGTGCTGTTCCCGTTGGTGGCGTTGAATGTGTCGGCGGTGGCCGAGGGTTATCAGTGGACGGCGCCGGCCTTGCTCGGTTTGGTGGCAGTGATGGCGGGGAATGTGCTGGTGTTTCGCAAGCCCCGGGCCAGGGGGGCTGAGGGTGTTGTGGTCGCCAAATAGATGATGGTTGCC